>CALCSP010000757.1 GCA_937893785.1 uncultured Verrucomicrobiales bacterium | reverse complement strand
GAGAAATTGAGACTCATTATCAAAAAATAAATGATCTTATTTCAATATTTAAGGAATCAGGCGAGGGGGCACTGGTTACTATTGAATTGGCTCTGTGTTTTAGGGAAAAAAACGTGAAGCAGAAAACGGATCTGAAAAATGTCTATCGCTTATTGATTTGGATGCTCCACAGTCACGCATGCCCAACAAACAAGGCAAATTCCGGAAAGTGTCCAGATTATGGGCTCCTACATTTCCCTTTGATCCTTCCCGTTGCTCGTTTTTCTATGGGTGGATCATTGTTGCGATGGGCACCATCGCCGTGGTTTTCAGTATTCCGGGGCAGACGATGGGCTTCAGTGTCTTCACGGACATCCTCATTGATGAACTCGGCTTGAGCAGGGTGTCACTGAGCAGTGCCTATTGTCTTGGAACAGTTGCCAGTGGACTGACTTTGCCCTTTTTCGGGAGGCTTTATGACAAAATCGGTGCCCGAAGGATGATTGTCTATTCAGCCCTGATAACCGGGGTGGTGCTTTTTTATCTCAGTCAGGTAAGAACGCTGCTTGATGCGGTTGATTGTGTGCCTGGCGTGCCGAGGGTGGTGCTTGCATTTGCGATTATAACCTTGGGTTTCTACATGATCCGGGCTTCTGCTCAGGGGGTGCTGACCATGAGTGGTCGTAATGCAATTGGTAAGTGGTTCGACTATCATCGTGGAACCGCATTTGCCCTGAGTGGTCTGTTTACTTCTTTTGCCTTTTCGTTTGCTCCAAGAGGTCTTCGCGGAATGATTGATTCTCTCGGTTGGTCGCAAACTTGGTTGGTTCTTGGAGTTTTAACGATGACGATCATGGCGGGCTTTGGCTGGTTGTTAATCCGAGATAACCCTGAGGAATGCGGGTTAAGAATGGATGGAGGCGATGATCTCAGGAGCAGGAAGAAGGCGCATGCCGATGCGCTGACACATCGAGACTTTACCCGGGCGGAAGCATTACGCACATGGCCGTTTTGGGTTTTTAATCTGTCTTTTGGATTTATCTCGCTCTATACAACGGCTGTCACTTTTCATATCTTGTCGATTGCCAAGCAGACCGGGCGGGGGGAAATCGAAGTGATTGGCTACTTTGTTCCAATGGCCTTTATCAGCGTCATGACCAATCTAGTCATGGGGTGGATGAGTTCGAGGACACGCCTGAAATATCTGCTTGCCATTATGAATGGGGGGGCTCTGGCTTCAGTGATAGGGGTTATTTATCTGCAGTCTCAGGCTGGAGTGTTTTGTTATATTATCGGTAATGGCATTGCCGGAGGGTGCTTTGCCTGCCTGAGTGGGGTGGTTTGGCCCAGGTTTTTCGGTCGCCGATGGTTGGGAGCAATCAGTGGATTCGGGATGTCAAGCATGGTCATTGCCAGTGGTATTGGTCCCTTGCTCTTTGGTGCATGTCTTTCTGTTACCGGTTCATATACAGCGATACTATGGGTGTGTGCTTTCATTCCCGCTGCGTTGCTCATTGCAACTGCTCGTTCTGATAATCCGCAAAAAGGCGGGACAATATCTCAGATTACTGGTGTGAGGAATTGATCAAGATCACAAGGCGAAGTCACGGTGTTTGGTTCGTGCCATTTAACATCCTTAGGGTTTCTAGGATAAACTGACTGTGGATGACCTTACTGAGGCCAAGCGGGTGGTGCACGCTGCGTTCTTCGTTTAACATTTTAACTGACTCGTCATATCTGTATTGAGCTACGGCAATACCGATAACAAGCGGTGCTTTTCCAGCAGTGTCCTTGACAAATACTGGTCCGCCACTGTCTCCGCCAAAAGTATTAAAATCCAGCATGAACGAGGGGTAATGCTTTGCCGGACTGAGCGGGAAGCTGGCAATAGTGGCATGACGTGCCACAGGAAACCCTGCGCCATTTGCCTCAGTGCGTTCTGGGTAACAAAGGACAAAAACGCTGTCGCAAATGGTGACTCCTTGTTTTTTTAGTGTTTTGCTATCGGCCAGTATTTTTGTAGAAATGGTCGGGCAGGGGGTGTTATCAGGTTTTTCCTCTAGATGTAATGCGGCGATGTCTCGGTCAGGGTGGCGAACCCAAAGTTTTTTTTCCTTGTTGCGTATCTTAATTTGATGATCGTGACGCTTGTAAAGTCCTGACTTGTCTTTCTTCCGGAAGACAACAATAGCGGTTTCCCCTTTCATTTTTTCGAAAACG
>CALCSP010000756.1 GCA_937893785.1 uncultured Verrucomicrobiales bacterium | reverse complement strand
GTTGGGCCGGGATATTATCCTTGCTTTTCCCGCTGCCGGCAAAGCTTTCAAGCCACGGAAGGCTAAGTGTCGCTCCCCCGGCACAAGTGATGAACCTGCGGCGAGAAACAGGGCGATTATTCTTAGTGTTGTCCATTGGGAATGGTTTCCTTTTTTTATTATAGGCCGAAATGGCGGGCTTCACGATGTGAAAGTACGTATATCCCGCCGTGTTTTCTATTTATTGGAATGCTTCTTGGTCGGGTGTTGGGTGCTGGTGTTTTTGTGCAGAAAAGGTCGGCTCATGGCGATGCCCTTTAACACGCTGCGCATCCTGTCATCTTCTGATGCGGCTTTTTCTGTCATTTTATCGATTGCCGGAGAGTCAGCCGGTCCAAGTTCCCGACCCAGTGCGTAGGAAAGCAGGTGCCCGATAAAGCCTCGGATGAAGCGTTTTTTTTCCTTCAGGAGGACTTGCTTAAATTCCACGTAGTCCTTGAATCCATGCTCCTTGAAAAGCACGCCGCTGACATCCACCTGGCGCCCGTTCTCATATTTGTCACGCCAGACACCGGTCGGCCCGTAGTTTTCAAGGGCAAATCCAAGCGGGTCAATCTGGTTGTGGCACCCGGCACAGTCTTCCCGCTTGCGGTGGGCAGCAAGGCGTTCCCGGATGGTCAGCTTGTCCAGTTCCTCCTTGCTTGCCTCTGGCAGTGGCGGGACATCAGCCGGTGGCGGCTCAGGCGGATCATTGAAGATCACTGCGTTCATCCAGGCTCCTCTGGTAATTGGCTGGGTTCGGGTCGGGGTCGCAGTCATGGTCATGACAGCGGCATTGGTGATCACTCCGCCACGGCGCGGGTCGTCCAGCGGCACTCGCTTGAAGAGTTGGGTCACCACATCATGGCCGGCCTTGGAATGCCCGGCATAGTTTGCCCGCAGCATGCCATTTTCCCAGGTGTATTTCGGGTCAATTAATTCAATGATAGATCGATCCTCGATGTAGACAGTCTCGAAGAGCAGTAGTGGCTCGGCCATCATGTGCATACTGGTGCGATAACCGTCGACAAGATAGAAGTAGGCAAATTTCTTTGGGTCGGGCACTGATGTGATCAGGCGGTCAAGCTGGAGCCATTGTGCAGGGAAGTTTTCGCAAAACCGCCCGGACCTACGGTCATTAAGCATACGATCAATCTGGTTACTGAGCGTCTGCTTTTCGCTCAGCTTACCCTGCACGGCAAGGTCGAGCAGGGTATCATCAGGGATGCTGCTCCAGAAGAATAGGGCCAACCTCGAGGCCAGCTCAAAGTCATTGATCGGTTCCCGGCCAGGATTTTCCCCCTCAGGATTCCCCATATTGGGAGTTTCATAGAAATAGAGAAAGTCAGGCATGCCGATAACCGCTCCCACTACTGAGCGCATGGTCGTCTCAATGGACGCCCCCCCGGCAAGCTGTTTTTCCGAAAACTTGACGAACCGCTCCAGTGTTTCGGGATCGACCGGCTGCCGAAATGCCCGCCGCAACAGTTTGCCGATTCTCGGCTTCATAGCTTGTCCTATCTTTGCGGGGCTCGGATCCTCTGAGTCCGGTTTGCTGAAAAGCCATTTCCAGCTGCGGCATTCCTTTGGGTTGAGGTCGGGGCTTTCGGAGATTGTCTGGCTCAGCCTGAGAAAGGACTCCATCAGCAGGGGTGAAAGAGTAAGGTGGTCTGCCTGGTTGTCGAAACCGTGCTCGGCACGTTTATCCTGAGGAAAGGATGCCACGCCCCTGAACCCTTCGGGGCGCTGATTATCGATATCCTTACTCAGCGGGCGGCTGGAAACACGCACCTGTTCGGGCATCTTTTTGCTTTCCGGGTGAAAATAGTTATCACGCCGGCGCATGAGCCTCTCGTTGAGACGGAAAATCGGGCGGTCGAGCTCAAGCAGGTCGACCACCGCGTTGTTGTATTGAAAGCGGTTCATTCGCCGGATCGGCGTGTTTACAAAGGGCTGAGTCTTGAGGGCTTCATCAAGCATTGACTCAAGTGCTACCAGCATTTGTTTCGATTGTTCTTCAGGCAGATGTGGCTCGCCCTCGGGTGGCATTTCCTGCTCCTTCAAGACACTTACCAGATCCTCAAGCAGCTTGGGCCTAGCCAGTAGGTCTGCATC
>CALCSP010000755.1 GCA_937893785.1 uncultured Verrucomicrobiales bacterium | reverse complement strand
CTCTTTCAATTTGAGATCATAACGCACCTGACCAGCCAAAGCTCCATCACGCATCTCTATGATACTTCTACTTTTACCAGGCCAAGGTTCACTTGATTCTCCAGCGTTAATACTTTCAGCAGTGGAATTGTCCACGGTAAGGTTAAAAAATCCGCCCTCGTCTTGCTTGAGCTGCTCCTCAAAACTATATAGCACATCACTCGAATCACGAAACTGTCCATAAAGTCGAATATGGGTAATGATGTTTTGCGGAGGTTTTTTGTCCGGCCTCACATCCTGTGGAAAGCTACCGGCAATATTATCGTCTTTCCAAAGGGGCCCCATTCCTAGGTTATCTGGCATGGAAACCCCTCCATTTAGTGGTTCAATCTGAGTAAACCACATCTTGTCGCCTTTAAGCCTGGAGTTCAGGTAATTGAGAATCTCAATAAAACGCGTGCGCCCCTTTACGGCAACTTCGAGAGGAACAGCAATCTCGCGAATACCTCGCTCCTGCTCTGCCTCTAGTTTAATCTTTCTATCAAATCCTCCGAGGGCGCGCTCTTGACTCTCTCTGTCCACTGACTTCAAATTGGCCAAGCCTGTAGCTTTTTGGAAATACAAACCCCAGACCAACAATGTTACAAGCACGCACGCCCCAGCAATAAGTAGAAATGGCCGACGCCTCTCCACATCGCGTCGGCGTTCAACAATGGCCGGAACGAGGTCTATCTCCATAGCTCTCTCACCACTTTGCCCCAAAGCAAGCCCTACTAATTCACCAAGGTTATGGGCATCTGATGACACCTGATCGGTATCCACACCAGGGCCAACCGAAATCGCCTTCAAGCCATTAAAATACTCGACTTCAATTCCTATTTTTTCATTCAGAAACTCCCTCAAGTAAGGGAGCGCGGCGCTACCACCGCACAAGTATGCTACTGATGGTGCGCTACCTCCAGATTGTCTGTAAGCACTAGTGGTTCTTGTGATCTCAGAATGCAATCGAGTCATTGTGTTACGAATAACCTTCGACATTGCTGCAATACCTGGATCCTCATGCTCCGCATAAGCTCCCCCAAGCGAAACAAACCCGTCCTGCTTTTTGCGCTCCTCCGCATCCGCAAAAGGCATATTGAACTCACTGGCAATGGCAGAGGTTGTGGCGGCACCTCCCACAGGAATGCTTCTAGTGAAAACACGCTTCCCTTCGATGAAAATTAAGTTTGTCGTCCTTGCCCCGACATCAATTAGTAAAGCACAATCCTCAACTTCTGGATAAGAATGCCTGAAAGCGTTGTAAAGCACCATCGGAGCCACATCAACTCCCTGAACGGCAAGCGGCGCCTCTTCAATGACCTCTGTCAAATCATCAAGTGAATCTTTCTTTATAGCAACAAGCGCATACTCAGACTCACCTTCATCACCCTGCTTTTCAATTTTCTGATAATCCCAAGCAACCTCGTTGAGAGGGAAAGGAATGTTTTGCTGAGCCTCAAATGCAATCAGCTTTTCAACGTTCTCCTCATCAAGCGCAGGAGTGTTTATAAAACGCGTGAAGGCTGAGTGCCCTGACAGTGAGAAGATCACCTTAGACTTACCAACACCGAGAGATTCAACGAGGGCAGCAACAGCCAGCTTAATCTGCGGCAACCGCGCCGAATCCGCAGCAGGGTCACCACTGAGTTCATAGAACTCATATTTAACAAGCACCAGTCCGACCTTGCTCTGAGTGAACTGAGCCAGGCTCACACGTTGCGATCCAATATTAAGAGTAACGATAGATTTCTTGTCTGCCATTTGCGAAGAGCTGAATTATATCCAAGGAGATTAAGTAAACAAACGCTAAACCGTCAGTCTCGTGTCTCCGCGTAACTGTCAAACCAGAGGTGAGCAAAAGGAGTTTTGCTCTTAGGACGCAGCATAGAACCATCACGTGGAGCATCT
Organism: uncultured Verrucomicrobiales bacterium; assembly: GCA_937893785.1. GTDB lineage: Bacteria > Verrucomicrobiota > Verrucomicrobiia > Verrucomicrobiales > DEV007 > CACIUL01. The sequence goes on along the minus strand of CALCSP010000755.1, from coordinate 4,845 downwards.
TCCTTCTGCCACCAACGGGAAGTCTTCCCATCCGTTACATCTCCTCCGATAATTCCACCACCTGAATGAACCTCGATTGCAACCCACAAATCACGCGGATTAGGCTTCTTCCCCTTACCGTAAATACGAGCAAGAGAATTTGGGGAAAGATAGACAGCAGAATGCAACTCCTCTCCCTTTAACACATCGACATGTTTAACCGTGGCAGTATATAATTTGAGATAATCTTTATCGGCTGATTTTGGCAACACAAAGAAGCGAATTTCCAGATCATCAATAAAGTCATCCCTATCGCGGGATGTCACGGTAAAGCTTACATCGATCTGCAACCAGTCTTTGCGCTCCCCCTTGGGTTCCCTTACACCACTTCCCACTGAGAAGTCAGGGCTTTTGGCAGCAGACACGGTAATGTCACCCACCTCAGCCTTAGCCTGAGCCGAAACCGGTTTAGTTGAAAATAAGAAAATTAGGGCAACAAAGAATAGGGGCGTAATTTGGCGAAACATTTGCTCTCGATGTGGGATTTTTATCAAATTTGGGAGCCCTGATTGCCTCAGATTTTAAGTGGGATAATTCAAAAGCAACAGAAACAGCAGATTTGTTACCCGCTCACCAGTAAATTTGCAAGGTCAGAGTGTAAAATCTAAGCTTATTGCGCCGATTCGATAAATGCCCTGAAATATTCTATTGTTTTCTCGATTCCTGTATCAAAATCCACCTGAGGCTCCCAATCGAGCAAATCGCGAGCCAAGGAAATATCAGGCTGTCTGATCCTCGGATCATCAACCGGCAGGGGTTTAAACTCAAGACTTGATGATGTTTTCATCTTCTTAATAATTGCCTCACCAAATTCCCTGATACTCATTTCCGCAGGATTTCCAATGTTCACAGGTTCGTGAGTGTCCGAAGTAGACAGCCTGAATATTCCCTCTACTAGGTCAGACACATAACAGAAACTTCTCGTCTGAGAACCGTCACCAAAGACTGTGAGGGGCTTATTGGCCAATGCCTGCCCAATAAATGCAGGAACAACCCGTCCGTCTTCCAGTCGCATCCTCGGCCCATACGTGTTGAAAATCCGGACAATTTTTGTGTCCAGCCGATGATACCGGTGATAGGCCATCGCCATCGCCTCAGCAAATCTTTTTGCTTCATCATACACCCCCCTCGGCCCGATGGGGTTCACATTTCCCCAATAATCCTCCTTCTGCGGATGCACAAGAGGATCCCCATACACTTCCGAGGTTGACGCCATGAGATAAGTGGCCCCCTTCGCCTTAGCAAGTCCCAAGGTATTGTGCGTGCCAAGAGCCCCAACCTTCAGCGTGGGAATAGGGAATTCAAGGTAATCAATGGGACTTGCAGGGGAAGCAAAATGGAAAACGTAGTCAATCTCACCTGGCAGATAAATGAAATTGGTCACGTCGTGTTCAATAAAGCGGAAATCCGCACTGCCGAAAAGGTGCTCAATATTACGCAGGTTTCCGGTTAACAGGTTGTCGATTGCAATTACCTGGTGACCTGCTTCCAGTAGCCTGTCGGAGAGATGAGACCCCAGGAAACCGGCTCCTCCCGTAACAACACTAATCTTTTTAGCTCTTCTCTGATTTGAAAATACATCCATAGATCAAGTCCTTTGAATCATTTAGCACCACGTTGACCAAATACGGCAGGCACCGTAAGGAATAGAATTTTGCAATCAAGCCAGATCGACCAGTTATCAATATATTTAAGATCAAGCTTAACCCATTCATCAAAGCTTGTGATAGAATTTCTGCCACTTACTTGCCATAAACAGGTAAGCCCAGGTTTCATGCTCAAACGACGTCGCTGTGTAGAGTTTTCAAATCTGGCAACCTCATCTACCGGCAAAGGGCGTGGACCAACAAGGCTCATTTGACCAAGTAATACGTTAAGCAACTGAGGCAGCTCATCAATACTCCAGCGCCTTAGAAACCCACCAAACCGAAAAATGCGTGGATCATTCTCGACTTTGAAAACTGGCCCACTCATTTCATTATCAGCCTCTAGCGCCTCCTTCTCACTCTCAGCGTTGACTCCCATGGTGCGAAACTTATACATGGAAAATGGGCGCCCGTTTTTGCCCCCCCTTTTTTGGGTGAAGAAAACTGGCCCTGGGGAACAAATTTTTATACCAACAAAAGCAAAGATCCAGAGTGGTAAAGTAAATAGTAGGATCAGGGCAGCACCAACACGGTCATATAATTCCTTGACCGAAATCGACCAAGATACACCCGGCGCACTCCTGAATACCATCATCGTATTCCCCGAAAGAACATCAAGGGACGGTCGGGCTATTGAGGTTCTTATAAAATCTGTAGATAGCCATGCCTCAACACCCTCAGTTTCACATGCACCAATTGTTTCTTGAATACTGGCAAACTTCACCTGCCCTGCAGCAATAACCACACGCTCAGGGGAATACTCATGCAGAGCATTTACAAACCCCTCATTGCCGCAACTTTCAAGGTCAACCATTGCTACAATATTAAGCGATGGATCACCTCCTTCTGTAAGCTGTTTCTCTAAAGCTCTCATATCTTCTCCGCCTCCGGCAATCAAGATATCCTCACGCCAGCCCCAGTTCTCTATTCGAGACCGCAGGTGCTTTCTCATTAAAGCTTCCTTCACCAAGAGCACCCCTCCCCCAACAACTGTCAACATTCCGAGAACAATACGGCTTTGCGCCCCCCACTTAAAAAACACAACACACCCCCCGATAACCACTCCAATAACCATCAAAGTCTTTATGAGCTGCTTGATCGAGCGCCATATCGTTTTTTGCAGGGGATGCTCGTAATAACCGAACATTTCAAGGAGAACCGGCGTAAAGGGAATCACAATTGCCATGAGCCAGAAAAAATCACCCAGAGGAGGTATTTGGATGTCCGCAGGGCCAAACCAGTTATTTGGATTATAATAGCGTAGGGAATGACAAAGCCAGAAAGCCAAACCAATAAGACAACTATCCAGAATCTGATTAATCTGGAGATTGATTTCTTGTTTCCGGCCGAGCATTGATACCTAATAGATTCAAGAACCTAGTCACTAATATGCTAGGCTACTAAAATTTTAAAAAAGAAACGTTTCTTTTTAAAAACAAACGATTTTTAGAGGCAAATGTCAATACCGCTCAATCAAACAAGCATTGTAGTTCCTGTAACCAGTAAGGAAGACTTGGAAAAAATATCAGGCTCCGCTAGCCAGCCCCCATGGGACATTATCGAACTTCGCATTGACAGCTTTTCAATAACTTCAGAAACCTGCCGAGAAATAGCTGCAAATCACACGACCATTTTGACCTGCCGCCATCCAGATGAAGGCGGTGATAATGGCCTTTATAATAGTGAAGAAAGAAATTCTCTGCTCGCTCCACTCATACCGCACGTTGCAGGTATAGATATCGAAATAGCCCATGTCGGACAAATGGAAAAATCCATTAATCTTGCCAGACAATCCGACGTCACGGTTATTCTATCCGCGCACGACTTCGCAAGCACCCCTGATCTGAATAAATTGCACCAAACTATCGAAGCCGGAATCGCCCACTGCGCAGATGTGATTAAGATTGCAACGACGACTGAAACTCCGGAAGAGCTTTGCCGACTACTTTCATTATTTGAGTCATTCCCCCAACACCGGATTTCATTGATGGGAATGGGAAAACTAGGAATGGCTTCACGCCTAGCGGCAGCACAATGCGGATCAATCCTAAACTATGCAGCCTTGAATGAAGGCAATGCGCCAGGACAATGGCCGGTTGAAGAATTCCATGACCTCCTTTGTCGGCAAAAACATCTTAACTGAACTTCTAATCGATTACCTCGACAGGCGCATCAGGCAACGCCCTGAGAAAAGCGCGACCGTAGCGTTTGGTCAGCACACGGTTATCGAGTATGACAACGATGCCTTTATCGCCTGCCGATCTGATGAGTCGTCCCACTCCTTGGCGCAACTTTAAAATCGCTTCTGGAACAGAATACTCCAGAAACGGATTACCTCCCCTTTCCTCAATAACCTCGAGCCTAGAAGCGGTAAGAGGGTGATCAGGAACAGCAAACGGCAATCGGGTTACAATCACGTTAGATAATGCCTCACCAGGCACATCAACACCGGCCCAGAAACTGTCTGTGCCAAAAAGCACACTGGATATGTCTTTACGAAATTCACTCAACATCCTGTGCCTCGGAAGCTTTCTACCCTGAACAAGTAGGCGATACCCCCTGTCCTCAAAATATGATTCCATTTTTTCGGCTACGGAATTCATTAACCGGTAACTCGTGAACAGAACAAATGCCCTGCCTCGAGATTGATCGATAAAATGCTCCACCTGCTTAACCAAAGCCTCCTCATAGTCGGACGACCTAGGGTCAGGCATCGCTCGTGAAACAAAGACCTTCATCTGCTCAGAGTAACTGAACGGACTTCCGATCTGAACGGACTCAACATCTGTCGCCCCAACCCTTTGTCGAAAATACCCCAAAGCCTCACGACTTTCACCAATGGAAAGCGTCGCACTCGTAACCACGCAGCTTTTCCCAGCGGAAAAAAACTTTTCCTTGAGAACGGAAGCCACACTGCTTGGAGCGCTGTTCATCGACAACCCTCCCCCCCCTCCATTACCTCTCTCCACCCAGTAGACGTGCCCATCCTCGGATTGAGTCAGAAAGCAATCAATGGACGCACGAGCCGCACCGACCCGTCTACCTAACTCAAGCAGTTCTGACCGGGTCGCATCAGAGTTAATCTTTTCAGCCGCAGACTTGATTTCCTCCTCGAGAGCAATGAAACCTTCGGCAAGCAAATTATCTACAACCTCACTCT
>CALCSP010000754.1 GCA_937893785.1 uncultured Verrucomicrobiales bacterium | reverse complement strand
TTACAGAATTCTTCAAAGCGATCAAGGCCCTCCTTGATAACCGGTAAGCTGGTAGCATAGCTCAGTCGGATGCTGTAATCATGCCCGAATGCAATCCCGGGCACTGCAGCAACGTGCATCCGGCTGAGTAGTTTTTCGGCAAAATTGAGGGACTTGATACCGGTTTTTTCAATATTGACCAGAAAATAGAAAGCCCCCTTAGGCTCAATTGTTGAGACATTCCCGATTGCTTCAAGGCGGCTAAGCATATATTGGCGGCGAATATCATATTCTTCAACCATGTCGCCTATTTCCGCATTCTCTCCGGCCAATGCTGCGATGGCTCCATATTGGGCAAAGGTGGTCGGGTTAGAAGTACTGTGACTCTGAATCGTGTCTATAGCATCGGCAATTTCCTTAGGTGCGGCGGTATAGCCAAGGCGCCACCCGGTCATAGAGTAAGCTTTTGATAGCCCGTTAATGGTAATGGTGAGGTTACGAATTTCATCACTGAGTGAGGCCATGCTGTGGTGCTCGGCTCCGTCATAGGTGATTTTCTCGTAAATTTCATCGGAGAGAATAAGAATATCCTCTGAGGCGGCCACTTCACCAATTGCCGTCAGTTCCTCCTTGGTATAGACCGCTCCTGTCGGGTTGTTGGGAGAGTTGACGATAACCATTTTGGTGGATCCACTCATGGCATTGTCAAACTCTTCGGCGGTCATTTTCCACCCATTTTCCTGCTTGGTCTCGACAAAGACAGGTTCTGCCCCAATAGATCTGACCATTTCCGGATAACTCGTCCAGTATGGCGAAGGGATAATGACTTCATCACCTGCATCGCAACATGCCATGATGGCATTAAAGCATGAGTGTTTGGCACCACAGTTAACGACAATTTGGTCGGGCTCGTAATTAATGTGGTTTTCTTCGCGAAGTTTTTTAGCGATCGCTTTTCGCAATGCCGCAATGCCAGCCACAGCGGTGTATTTGGTCTGCCCATCCTGCAAAGCTTCAATAGCAGCATCCTTTATAAACTGAGGCGTATCAAAATCCGGTTCTCCCGCACCAAAGCTACATACATCAATGCCTTCCTCCCGCATTGCTTTTGCCTGACTTGTAATTGATAAAGTAAGCGAAGGGCTAAGATCGGCGATGGTTTCGGCTACAAATTCCATTTTGATGTGGTGGGTAAATAGGTTTCTGGTGCGGCGGATGAAAAGTGATAAAAAAAGGCTCCCGCACACACGGAAGCCTTCTGGATTAAAATATGCTGTCAGACTGCCGCGATGGCGAGTGCGTTCTGATTTAGCCTATCATTGCTTAGATTCAAGAACAAATCATCAATAATCAGGTTAAAGTGTAACAGTTACAGCAGAACTGGCTGCAACTGCCTTGTTGCGGGCATCTTCTATGGATGTGCCTCGGGCCACGGCAACACCCATGCGCCGTTTCCCGGAAACCGTTGGTTTACCAAAGAGGCGCAATTGAGTGTCAGGCTGCTGCAGGGCTTCATTGAGGTGATTGAAAACAACATTTTCTGAGTCGCCTTCAACCAAAACGACACTTGAAGCACTTGGGCCATGATGATGGATGTTTGGAATAGGAAGACCAAGAATGGCGCGTGCATGCAGAGCAAACTGGGACAGGTCTTGGGAAATCAGGGTAACCAATCCAGTATCGTGCGGGCGCGGAGAAACCTCGCTGAATATGACCTCGTCATCTTTGATAAACAACTCGACTCCAAAGATTCCACGTCCTCCCAACCCGCCCGTAATCGCTTCGGCTACTCTCCGTGATTCAGCGCGCGCCACCTCACTCATTGGTTGAGGCTGCCAGCTCTCACGGTAATCACCGTCGGTCTGAATATGTCCGATTGGTTCACAAAATGACGTGCCGCCTGCATGCCGGACCGTCAGTTGGGTAATCTCATAATCAAAATCAACAAAGCCTTCTACGATGACTTTGCCGGCACCGGCTCGGCCTCCTTCCTGCGCATACTGCCACGCCTGATCAATGTCAGACTCGCACTTGATAGTGCTTTGCCCCTTGCCGGAGGAGCTCATGATCGGCTTAATGACACAAGGGATACCAATTTCGGAAACAGCTTCCCTGAATTCCTGCTCCGTAGCTGCAAAGCGGTAGGGTGATGTTTTTAGTCCAAGCTCCTCAGCGGCAAGGCAGCGAATGCCCTCGCGGTTCATTGTAAGTTTGGTGGCTCGGGCAGTTGGGATTACGTTAAAGCCCTCTTCTTCAAGCTCAACAAGGGTGTCCGTTGCGATCGCTTCAACCTCAGGGACAATAAGGTCAGGTTGCTCCGATTGGATTATCCGACGCAAGGCGTCACCATCCAGCATGTCAATTGTATGTGAGCGGTGGGCGACCTGCATGGCAGGTGCATTTTCATAGCGGTCAATGGCAATGACCTCGCAACCGAGACGTTGCAACTCGATGACAACTTCTTTGCCAAGTTCACCTGATCCGCACAGTACGATTTTTGTGGAAGTCTGGGAGAGTGGAGTTCCGATGGATGTCATTGATAAATAATAAGGGTTTCAATGCTATGTTGTATGCCGGGGAGCAATTCAGGACAATGGCAATTTTAATTCACCGGCAGAATGCTATTCAAAACATGTCTCAGGAGCAATGCATTGGGAGTAAATAATTTGGAACTGGCAGGCTTGATTAGTTGCATAACCCTCATACATGCAACTGGCTAAGGACTGACTACTGCTTTTTCTTGGTGATCGAGCGTATTTCGATATTTCGATAATGAACCGGCGAAGAATGATTCTGTAGGCCAATAACGCCGTTCTTTTGCTTCAATCCCGGCACGCGGGGGTATTGGGTGGCGAGGGTGTCGAGGTTTGCGGTGACAACATGTTTTTTGTTTATCCAGACATCACACTTTGGCCCATTACAGCGAATGCGTACGGTCTGCCATTGCCCGGCTTTTTTTGTTGCGCGCACTGATGGTGCAACCACGGCATAAATGGATCCGGTAAATTGATTGGGTTTGAGGCTTTTCCATTTCTCGCCGTAATCATCCAGTAACTGTACCTCGATTCCGTGTACCCAGGGAGTGCCCTTTTGTGGGGCTCTTATAAATATTCCGCTATTCCCATCCTTGGGGATTTGATATTCCAGTCGAAGTTCGAAATCAGAGTATTCTTGTTTTGTGGCGATCCAATTTGAGCCCGCTTTCCCCGTACAGGAAAGCACGCCACCTTCAACTTTCCAATTACTGGGTGACCCTCCAATGCCTTCCCAACCTTCCAGGTTTTTCCCATTAAAGAGTTGTTTAAACTCCCTCGGTTCGGCGGTGACTTGTGCAATAGTCCAGATTATTGCGAGAAGAGCAAATTTCATGTTAGGAATTTTAACCATGTCCTTGCCCGGAGCAAAGCAAAATGGTTTTGCTGGTGTGCAGTCTGCTCTTTGGTTTTTATCACAAAAAAGGCCACTCTGAAGTGGCCTCTTTTACGGTAACTGACTGGCGATTTGCTTTTCGTTATGAATCCTCAGTTTGTTCTTCAATGTCCCCTGACATCGCTTTTTTAACGGCTGCCTCTATTTCTGCATACAATTTTTCATTTCCCTTGAGTGCATCTTTTGCAGCGTCGCGGCCTTGTGCGAGTTGCTCCCCGTTATAACTAAACCATGAACCTCTTTTCAGCAGAATATCGTGTTCAAGGGCAAGGTCGAGCAGTGAACCAACAGCGGAGATCCCCTCGTTATACATGATGTCAAATTCCGCTTCCGTGAATGGCGGTGCGACTTTGTTTTTAACGACTTTGAGTCTCGTACGGTTTCCGTTCACGGTGCCGTCGGTATGTTTGATGGCTCCAATACGACGGATATCTACCCGTACTGAGCTGTAGAATTTAAGCGCTCTGCCGCCTGGTGTTGTTTCCGGATTACCGAACATCACCCCGATTTTTTCTCTTATTTGGTTGGTGAAAATGCAGGTTGTTCGGGCTTTCGAGATGAGGGATGTCAACTTTCGCATTGCGGCGCTCATCAGTCTTGCCTGAGCGCCGACGGTTGAATCGCCAATTTCCCCATCCAGTTCCTGTTTGGTAACCAGAGCTGCCACGGAATCGAGTACAATCACATCAAGGGCATTAGAGCGAACTAATGTCTCTACAATGCGCAGTGCTTCTTCTCCGGAACTTGGTTGTGAAACAAGAAGATCCTCCATATTGACGCCCAGCCGCTTTGCATATTGCGGATCCAGAGCGTGCTCTACATCAACAAAGCCGGCCAATCCACCCTTCTTCTGGGCTTGAGCGATCGCGGTCAGGGTGAGAGTGGTTTTGCCTGATGATTCCGGGCCATAAACTTCGATGATTCGTCCTCTTGGAAATCCACCAACTCCCAAGGCGCGGTCAATCAGAAGGTTTCCGGTTGGAATCACATCGACGTCCACTCGATAGTCATCGCCCATGCGAATGATGGACCCTTCCCCATAATCCTTTTGAATTTGCTGAATCGCCAAATCGAGGTTTTTACTCCTTGCGGCAGCCATTTTTGCTGCAGCAGGGTCTTCGGCAGGAGCTTTGCTCTTTGCTGTTTTTTTGGGCTCTACTGCTTTTGACTTTGAATCGGCGGGTTTGATGGGCATCGTGATGGCAGGCATAATCGTAATGTATTTTCTATAGTGAACACTTATACAGTGTTCAAAAATACAGTTACGGCAAGTTTTTTATTGCTGAAATTTAAGGAGACTAAGTTTTCGACTTTTTCAAAGCAGGGTCAAGAGCGCAATGCGGCATGTTTTTGGGGAAATATTTCTCATTGCTTGATTAAGGGCTAGAGAGTTCCCTGCTCGAATTTCTCGATGATGTCGAAACGCATATTGGCCATATTGATTACTTGCCAGAGAACGAGGACAAAAACGAATAGGTAAACGATTTTGGGGATGCCGGAGGCCATTCGCTCAATGGCGCTTTCGGCTTGTTCGGCAAAGATGCCGGCCCATCGTTGCATGTCCACATCAAGGCAGCCAGCTTCTTCGCTTGTGGTGTAGCTACGGGCGAAAGCAGCCGGGAAATCACGACCGCCATTGGCGATGAGTGCCGGTCCAGCAGGATGACCGTTTTCCACTTCCGGCAGGATAGTTAGATCGCAGACGGTTATGATACGGCCGCTTGCCGAGGCTCGGGCGGCGGCTCGAATGGCCTTGCTAGGCATGCTTCCAGCCAAAAGGTGGATGTGCATCACCTCGCAGAAACGAGTCATGGCAAACTGTTGGCGCACCCTGCCAACTAGGGGAATGGCTCGTAAAATGCTATCGAAGGCTGTTGTCGTTGACGCTTTTCTGCCGGCTGCACGCAACGTGATGAAACAGATGCCGAGAAGCAGATAGATACCAAGCAGCGTGATCGTTACGAGGGTGGCTTGCTTTTGGAAATCACCGCTAATAATCGCTTTTGGCATTGCTGGCAGGATGATTGCCAGATGCAGCAGCAATGCCGGGTAGAGTAACCCTGCACGGATTTTCCTCGCTGCTTTTTCGCGGGTTTGAAAATAGCGGGCCAAGTGGGTAAATCCCTCTGCGATCCTACCGCCTTCCTCCGCTGCTCTGATGACCGAGATTTCAAGTGGCGTCAGGTTTACTGATGAGCTTTCCGCTGAGGCAGAGAGGCTTTTTCCCAATTTGAGCCCGCTTTGAAGTTCTTCAAGAAACCTCCGTTGGTTGCCGCTGGGTTTGCTGTCGAGTGCTGCCGCCGTAGCGTCCGTGATGGCGAAACCGGCCCCGGAGAGCTTTGAGAGCTCAAAGTATAGTGTGGCCTTGTGGTGGTCTTTGAGCGGCATGTCAGCGATCCATCAACGAATTATTTTACTGTTGGGCAAGTGAGTCCTGTCCGCCAGTGATTAGTCGGGTTTTACCTTTCTATTGCGTTACTTATGCCTGCTAGAATGCTGATGGGGTCCTTATTTTGGCGTTTCGTGTCAGGGGATTGGCAAGGATTACCTCAGGGAAGGATTGCAAATTGCCTGTTAGGGGTATGCTATCGGGTGTCTGTCAGCCAACAGGATATAGATGTTGCCCACATGCGTGCCGCTCTTAGGGAGGCCAGTAAGGCTGTGGGATTGACCAGTCCGAATCCGCCGGTTGGGTGCGTGATTGCCAAGGGAAGGAAAATTCTTGCCAAGGGCCATCATCGCTATGCGGGTGGACCGCACGCGGAGATTGAAGCCATACAGTGCCTTACGGCCAAGGCCCTTAAGGGATCGACGGCTTACGTGACACTGGAGCCCTGCTCAAGCAAAGGAAAGACACCACCTTGTGTCAACGCGATCAGGGAGGCGGGTATTGGCCGTGTTGTTTACGGCAGTGAGGATCCCAATCCCAAGAATAAAGGAAAGGCTGCCAGGATTCTTCGTCGCCATGGGATTCTCTCTCAAGGCGGGGTATTACTTAGACCATGTGATGAAATAATTCGCCCATGGAGAAAATTCATCACGACAGGCATGCCATGGGTTATTGCCAAGGCGGCGATGAGCCTTGATGGCCGTCTTACACGTCCGGGCAATGAAGGCCAGTGGCTGAGTTCAACTGCTTCACGGAAGGATGCCGGCAAGTTGCGCGGTGAGGTTGATGCCATTCTGATTGGTGCCAACACCCTGCGGGATGATAACCCGGCGTTAACCCTGCGCGATCCTGCCGCCCTGAGGAGGGGCAAGCAACAGCCATTGCGAGTAGTCTTAACCAGGAAGGGCCGCTTGCCCAAGAGGGCTCAGGTTTTTACCGATTCTCATTGTGACAGGACTCTTGTATACAAAGCAAAGAGCCTACGGGTTGTGCTAAAGGATTTAGCAGCCAAACACGGTTGTGCCAGCGTCATGATTGAAGGCGGTGGAAAGTTGTTGGGGGATGCCTTTTCCAGGGGGCTGGTTGATGAGGCCTGTCTGTATATTGCTCCGATATTCTGTGGGTTAGCTGGCGTGCCTCTTGTGGGAACTTCGCTCTCTTCATCCAAGGGATTGCTTGATGTGTCTGTAAAGCGAATTGGTCAGGACTTGCGCATTCGAGGTCTTGTGGATCAGGCCAAAGTGGGAGATGCCTCATAATTGTGAGGCTTGAGCACCGTCCGTCATTGAGTTCGCTTTGCAGTAATGAAGAGTGGTCCATTTTCCCTTCTGCAGGGTTGTAGGCTCTGGCAGGCCGGTAGCTTGAGCCGCATCAAGAACTTGATCTTTGTGCTCCAGCAGGATTCCGGAAAGGATCAGATTCCCGCCGGGCAAAAGCGCATCATAAAGCTTTGTCATGTTGGGGGTGAGAACATCGGCAAAGAGATTAGCGGTGATTACATCCCATTGAGTTTTTCCAGAGTTCCATTCAAAGAGATCTGCCTCATAGATGTTTATTGACCTAGCCTTGTTTCTTTTGAGATTGCGCCGGGCGACACCGACTGCGGTAGGATCGAAATCAAACCCTTCAACCGTACCGGCTCCCAATCTTGAAGCCGCAATTGCGAGCAAGCCAGTTCCTGTCCCGGCATCAAGCAGTGACCATGCGTAATTTTTTTTCCGGTGTGATTTGGCAATGTCCGCGATGAGTCTCAGACAGGTGGTGGTGGTGGCATGATCACCAGTTCCAAATGCCAGTTCCGCAGGGATTGAAAGGATCTGGCGCGCAGGGTGCATGGAGGCTATTTGCTCAATCTTTTTGGGATCAGCTTCTCCCGTCACCAGCAGTTGATCTCGTATAATGATCGGCTTTCGGCTGGGCGGTGCCATGGCTGCCCAGTTTACGTTTTTTACCTTGCGTACCCTGCCGCCAAATTGTTCAGCGATGGCAAGGGCCTCCTTTTCACGGTTACAATAGACATCCACACGGATGCTTTTGCCTCCCGGAAGCTCCTGAATGACGGCATTGGTCTGGCCCAGGCCCAGGAAGCGTTCTTCCCAGGCATCTCGCCACTTGGCCGAGGATAGTTTGGACCAGACGTGCATTAGCCTTTTTCTGGCTGCAGTATGGCTTAGATTTGCCAAAAATCCCACCAATTTAGCCGGCCGATTTCCTTAAAGAGCAAAGTTCCCTCATGGCTGGCATTCTGAAGGATTGAGGAAGTGGAGCGGGTGATGAGATTCGAACTCACGACTTCAACCT
>CALCSP010000753.1 GCA_937893785.1 uncultured Verrucomicrobiales bacterium | reverse complement strand
TTTTGGTAATTCGAATCCAGCAGCAATGCCAGCCCAGTCAGTCACTGGATCTTCCGGTGAATCAGTGACCGGATATTCGCCCCAGTTCACAGCCATTGATGCATACCCCTGTGAGGCCCAGTATCTGACTTGGTCACTACGAGCACGCTGTCCACCTCCATGCAAGTGGACGACAGCGGGCAAATCATTTTCAGATTCCGGAAAAGCATAAAAGGCCGCTACGCGCATTTTCTTTCCTTCAAATGTGCCAACCAAATAGCGCAAATATTGCAATACAATACCGTCTTCCTTCGATTCACGAATCACCTCAATTTCCAGCGGCTCCAAGTGCGGGTCAAAAAGCGACCAGGTTTGCTCCACTGTTCGAGGTGGTTGGTCATCATGGCGTTCAACAGCACTGGGCACATGAATCTTCCGTGACCAGTTACGCTCCCATTGATAGCTATCCCAGTTGTCCTTGGTCGCGATTGAACGTACTACAAACTCGTCATTGTTTTCCCCTTCACGGTCTATCAATTCCGCATAAAGAAAACCATGCCTTAACCCAACTCCGCGACTAGGATCACGGCGATCAGTCTTTGCTGCACCCGAGTCATCCGGGTTAAAAAGATCAACACTTTCCGATCCTACCGGTAACGTACCTGCAAATTTCTTTCCATCCCACTGCAACCTGCTTGGTGGGGACCCATGCGTGTGACCATGCAGCAGGGCAATGATGTTATGAGTTCTGACAATTTCCCATAAGGAAGAAAGATCCTCAGACGGCCAGTCATATTCTGAACCATTTGGATGCAGGTGGAAGGACAGGATCACCGGCCTTCCTGAATCCTCAACATGCCTCTTGAGATCCTCACGCAAAAACTCAAGGCTGCCTCGCGGTGCATAATGATGGTCCTTACGGCGTTCATCGCCTGAGCCCACAAACATGCCAAGATTAACAAGATGTAGTGGCCCCCAGTCCCAACTGTAATGAAGTCCATTTTTGGAAACATTCACCACTTTCGGCCTTGTCTTGTTACGCTCAATAATGTCATCAACAATAAAGGTATCCCCTTGAGGCCCATCATGGTTACCGTGCAGCTCATAAACTGGAAACGGTAAGCCGCCATCTTCTCCGTTCAGCCCGTAATCTTCCTTGAAGCGCTGCCATTCAAATCGCTGCATGGCAGGATAAAAGCCGCCTTTCTTGTCAGCGCTGTCGATCAAGTCCCCGGTAACGATCATACCGAGGATGTTTTTACTGACGGATCCCCCGCCAAACTTTTCCGGAATTGTAGTCCCAGAAAAGTTACTCACTAGGGAAATGAACCGGGAATTGGCCTGCTCAGAATAGATATCGAGCTTCTGCGGGGCATCTTTCTTTTGCGCAACGTATTGAGGATCACCGGAAATAAGGAACGCATAGCGTTTTTCTGCACCAGCAGGAGTGCCGTAAATGAGTCCAAGTAGCACAAAAACAAGGAATGGCCGATGATGCATTTGATATCTTGGGACGATGTTCTCAGATTTAAAGGAAAATATAGCGAGGGATTGCCTCCTAAAAAACAGATAGATAAACTAAATGTGAAAAAACCTCTCTTATTATTATGAATACGCTCTCTTCCCGCCGACGATTTCTTGCCACCTCAACAACTGTCGCTGCCGGCATCACCATGCCACAACTGCTGCTTGGAAAGAAATCTCGAAAATCACTCGTTATCGGTGAAGGGGAGCATCGTTATGAGGTAGAGCACGACTGGGCAAAACTACCCGACAAATTCACCTGGCAAACCACACACAACGTTGCCGTTGATGCAGAGGGACTGCTTTACGTCATCCATGAAGGGCATGCCAGCAAGAAAGACCACCCCTCCATCTTTGTCTTTGACCAGAAAGGCAAGTTTATCCGGTCCTTCGGCAGCCGCTTCCAGGGAGGCGGTCACGGTATCGAGGTGCGCACCGAGGGAAATGAACAGTTCCTTTATGTCTGTTCATACCAGCAGGTGAAATCTTTCGCCAAGCTGACCCTGAAAGGTGAAACCGTATGGGAAAAATACGCACCCATGGAAAGCGGTGTATACCGAAAGGACGAAGATACCAAGCGTGTTAAACGCTGGGGACGCGATGCCTTCATGCCGACCAACTTCGCATTTTTGAATGACGGAGGCTTTCTCCTTGCTGATGGATACGGTTCGTTCTGTATTCACCGTTATGACAAAGATGCCAACTGGATCTCCAAGTTCGGGGGACCAGGAAAGGGAGAAGGCAAGTTCAATACTCCTCACGGCATCTGGATTGATCGCCGTCCCGGTCGAAAGGAACAAATTGTGGTCTGTGACCGAGCTCACCATTCCCTCCAATATTTTACGATGGACGGAAAGTATGTTGAAACATTGAAAGGTTATGGGCTACCCGCCAATCTGGACTCATGGAAGAACCTGCTCTTAGTACCCGAATTGCATGCACGACTGACCTTACTTGGTGAAGACAACAAGGTCGTTGCCCGTCTAGGTGATGACGTTGAAAGCGTGGTCCAAAAGAAAACTGTCAACCGCGGCAACGCCAAAACTTGGGTCCAGGGAAAATTTGTTCATCCCCATGACGCCTGCTTTGACAACGATGGCAATATCTTTGTGGCAGAATGGGTGTCCACCGGACGCATCACTCGTCTTAGAAGGCTGAGTTAAACTCATCAAATCCCTTCATTCCCCAACTGAATGAGATACCTGAAAGCATTCCTCCTACTGACTTTGCTTGCCATGTCCCCGTCGTGGGCACGGGAAGCAAAGGAAAAAGATAAGGATGTAAATTATAACGAGGATAAAATCCCCAGCTACGACCTGCCACCTATACTGGTAGCATCAAATGGAGATCCCATTACCACACCTGCCCAATGGCACAATGTTCGCAGACCACAAATCCTCGCTCTCTTCAGCAACCTGGTCTACGGACGCGTTCCCAAACCCGTTGATCCAATTCGCACTGAATTCAATGTAGTCAGGACCGATCCAAAATTCATGGGTGGAAGCGCAACCCGCAAGGATATCGATATTAAGCTTAGCAACAAGCGCGGCTCAATAACCATGCGTTTTCTGGTCTTTATCCCTAACGGTATCGATGGCCCGGTGCCAGCTTTCCTCAAGCACAGCTTCAATAATACCCGATCCGATGACTTCAAGGCCTCAATTCTCAGGCCCGGTAAATTGAGGAACGGATGGCCTCTGAAAGATTTCCTTAAACGCGGCTACGGCTTCTGTGCCGTTTATCACGAGGATCTTGTAAGGCACAACGAAGTCGAGTTTTTAAGAGGCATCCACCGCCTGTTTTACCCTGACGGCCAGAGTTTTCCGAAGGCTCGGGAATGGGGGGTTCTCTCGGCTTGTGCCTGGGGAGCCATGCGGGCCATGGATTACCTGGAAACCGATGATGATATCGATCACAAACGTATTGCCATCATGGGTCACTCCAAGATGGGCAAGGCGACACTCTGGACAGCCGCCCAGGATGAACGCTTTGCGTTGGCCATCTCCGCCCAGTCCGGATGCGCTGGAGCTGCTCTTTGGCGACGCAAATCCGGTGAAACATTGAAAAAGATGGTCACACGTTTCCCTTACTGGCTATGCCGCAATGCATGGAAATTCATCGGCCAAGAGGATGACCTGCCTGTCGATCAACATATGCTATTAGCCTGCATCGCCCCAAGACCTGTATACATCCACAGTGGAGTTGAAGACACTTGGGCAGACGCACGTGGCGAATACCTCTCCGCGTTTCATGCCAGCGAAGTCTATCGGCTACTGGGCAAGAAGGGATTGGAATCTGAGAATTCCCCAGCTGTGGGAAAAGCTATTATTGAAAGCCACGTCGGTTACCATATCCGCGAAGGGGGTCATTCCATTAATCCATTCGACTGGCACCGTTTTTTGGACTTTGCTGATTACCATTTTAAGACGAAAAAAAATGCATCTTGAAGAAAGCGCTTCTTTTACATCCATATAAATGATCATGACCATCAATTACAAAAATCTACTAGGACTCTGCTTTATCATTGCAACCGGTAACTGCACGCTAGCAAAGCAGCCGAACATTCTTTTTATCATGTCTGATGACCACACCTCCCAGGCGATTGGAGCCTACGAGAGCAGACTGGCAAAACTCAACCCCACACCGACCATCGACCGACTGGCAAAGGAGGGCATGCTTTTTGAGAATGCATTCTGCTCCAATGCTATCTGCGCACCCAGCCGCGCTACTATCCTTACCGGTCAATATGCTCATACCTGTGGAGTGCACGACCTACGGGGCAGCATCGAAGGAAACCGCCAACACCTCGCAAGAGAAATGAAAAAGGCCGGTTACCAGACAGCCATGATCGGAAAATGGCACCTGAAAAAGGAACCGTCCGCGTTTGATTACTACTGTGTGCTGCCTGGTCAGGGGAAGTATCACGACCCGGAGTTTCGCATCAGGGGTGAGAACAAATGGCCAAAAAACCTGATCAAGTTTGAAGGCGCACATTCTTCCGATGCGATCACCGACCAGACACTCAAGTGGCTGAAGGAACAACGCGATCCCTCAAAACCCTTTTTTCTGATGCATCATTACAAGGCACCACATGATTATTTCGAACATGCCCACCGCTACAATGATTACCTGGCCGATGTTGAAATACCGCAACCAAAGAACCTGAATGAATCGCATCCCGTGCACTTTGGCTCTATCGCCACCCGCGGCTATCAGGATGAACTTATCCCGCATATCGGCACCTCGATCGGCAATCGTAACCCGCGCCGCTCCTACGCACATGACCTACCTCAGAGATTTCCACAGGATTATCCCGCTGATTATGATCCTTCCAAGCTTAATGACCAACAAATCAAGGACATGTCCTACAATGTTTATCTGCGTAAATACCTGCGATGTGTGAAAGGAATCGACGATAACCTAAAACGTCTATTTCAATACATGGAAGAACAGAATTTGATGAATGACACCGTTATTATCTACACCGGAGATCAGGGATTCATGCTGGGTGAACATGACTATCAGGATAAGCGATGGATGTATGAAGAATCAATGCGCATGCCTTTTCTGATCCGCTACCCAGCTACTATCAAAGCGGGCAGTAGAACAGATGCTGTAATTGGAAATGTTGATTTCGCCCCCACAATGCTGGATTTTGCTGGCGTCAGAAAACCCGGCTACATGCAGGGAAACAGCTTTAAACAAATTTGCGAAACCGGCAAGGAGCCAAACAACTGGCCAAATGAGGCTTATTATCGTTACTGGATGCACATGGCGCACCATGACAACCCGGGTCACGTCGGCATTCGCACCAAAGAATACAAGCTAATCTATTATTACGGGGCTGATTACCAGGGCACTAACCAGACGCCGCCAGCCTGGGAGCTCTACGACATGCAAAAGGATCCCCTAGAGTCCACCAACCTATATGATGACCCGGAATATGCAGCTACAGTTACCCAGCTAAAAAATCGCCTTTCAGCACTGCGCAAACGCGTTGGCGATGACGGTCGGGATTTTCCAAAGACGGAAAAAATCCTTCAAGAATTCTGGGATTATGACGGTGAAGACCGTGAAAAAGCTCGCAAAATTTCAAAGGAATTTCTCCAGCGACGCGTCAAGGAATTGGAGACCGCAAAGCAGAAAAATTAGTAGCTTGTAATCACCCCGAGAAATGCCAGTGAACACGCATTTACCACTCCATCGTCAATCGGTAAAAGGCAGTAGGAAAATTCCCTGCACCTTGATCAAGGACATCGATGAAATCACCATTTCCAAAAAACTTCTGCCCTAAAGGCAACCATTCCTTGAGGTCAAAACTCCGCTCAACTTGATAAGAAACCCACCCTAGGGAGTCAAAACGGATAGTTATGTCAGGACCGGAAAAGCGAATTTCCGGCACCGGCTTACCCGGTGGACGCTGCACCTCACGGGCAGCTATCATACCGACTATTTCGTGAATAGGACCAGTGGGATGAAGGTCGTCCCAAAATGCGTATCCGTCAGGATTATCCACAACGCTACCACCAAAGATACCCCCAAGCGGCCCTGGCGTATATGCCTGATCCTTTACATTTGAAATACCATACGCTCCAGGGTCCGCCAGGAGTTCAAGCATGAAAGCCTCCACATCAACCTCAATTAGCCTTATTTCCGGATAACGAACCCTGAGGTCTGCAATCAAGTTGGCAAGGGTGGCATTGTAGTCGCTTACCAGTTCGTTTTGTTGTTGCCGCTCAGCAGAATTGGTATTGTGCTGAGGAACTTCTCCTAGCAGAGGCACATTGGGAATCACAATCTGCAAGGCACCAAGCTCAATAATTTTCTCAAGATGATCCTCAAGGTTGGCAATTGTGATATTAATCACACGCTGAGCATTACTCGCAGAAGTGCCATTTAGGTCATTACCGCCGATCCAAAGTGCGCAGAGAGATTGTCTTTCGAACATTCCCCCATCAGTCTCGAAGGCCTCGATTTGACCACCGACATCCGGTATTAAAATACTGGCAAAACTAGTGTCTCCATCGCCGGTCTGAGCCCCTCCATAGGCATAGTTTGTAGCACGCGACGAACCGGAAAGAGAGTGCCTAGGTTCTGCAATACCGAGTTCTGAGGCAAGAGTAGTAATCCAGGGTGCTCCATTAGAAAAGACTCGCGATTCAAAATAGTCATTGGAAGGAACCAAGCCAAAGGTCGCTTCATTCACATTACCCGCGTCAGACAGGCTGTCTCCAAAGACGATAATCTCCGAAATGCCACCACTAACCCTGATGCAACAAAGCAACCAGCACAGGATTACAAAACAAATACGGGGCATATGAATAATATGAACAACATTACCTGCCCATGCAACCTTGGTGGATGAAGAGGTTTAAGTAACCTGGTTATGACTCTTTCGCATAAGCTTAAAAAAGAGTGATCCTTTTAGGCCTTAATGTATCTTGCCAGCGATCATGAAAATATTCCCACTGCTTATAATTATTCTGTTCACCATGCATAACTCACCCGGGGCGGAAGATAGGGTAAAGGAATCGACAGCAGGTTTTAAAAAATGGGACAAGAACGGCGACGGCTTTCTTGTCAGGGAAGAAGTTCCTGAAGGACCAAGGAAGATCTTTGACAAGGTTGACCGCGACAAGAACGGAAAAGTCAGCCTGAAGGAACACCTCATTGCCACCACGGGGCAGGCTCCACGTGAACGGGAAGCTAAAGGCAACATTTCAGAGAAGAACATCAAGCGACATGTCATTAACCAAAAATGGCCACAGGAAGCTGATGGTATTGACCGCGAATATTTTGTGAGCACTCCTGCCAAGGGAGAACACATGCTACCTGTGGTATTTCTTTTCCACGGCAATGGTGGTCAGGCTCAAAACCTAATCAAGGGCTGGTCACGCCGACTCAAAGATCACATAGTCGTTGCACCCCAAGGCTATCGCCGCAGTTGGAATATTTCTGATGAAGCCTCGAGAGCACCGGATACCCGCTATTTCATGGAAATACTCAGGGACCTCGCTACTCATTACCCCCGGGCAATGCTTTCAGGCATTTCCATGATTGGCTTCTCCAATGGTGCAGGATACATCTTCAGGCTTCTTATCGAGGTTGATGACCCGCAGCTCATTAGTAATGCAATCCCCGTTATTTCATCAATGGTCACCGAGCAACACCATAACAGTGCTTTCTGGAAACGCTCTGATGACGGAACTGCTGATTATGACATAAAGGTCAAACCTATCACCAAGAGCAACATACTAACCATACACGGGACACGTGATCGAATCGTTCCATATGGTGGGGGGAAGCGAGGTCGTAATGCTTTGCACCTTTCAGCTCAGGAAACGGCTTACCTCTGGGCACAGCAGAAGGGTTACAAAGGCAAACAATTACCTGATCAAAGCGGCAGGGAAGTAAGCCCGGGCATCATCTCTTACGACTACAAAGCGCAAAACGTGACTCACCTAAAGGTAGTTGGCGCTGGGCACGACCTAGGAGAAAAGGGCAGACAGGTTGAGGAAATGATTCAAGACTTCATCCGCGATGGGAAAATCAAAACAACATACTAGCTGAATTTTTCTGGTCTTAATCTTTTCTGCCAGCAACAGGAACATTCAAATCCATCTCCAGATCCAGGATACCTTCACCACCGGCAAACTGCACGGTAAGGACTGGCAATACGCTAGCACCCCCTGAATCTGCCTCCCCTTGCATGGTAAACTCCAAAATTTTCTCTTCCTCGGGCTTGAGGTGAACCTCGGCAAGTGCAGGACGGACTTTCAAGTTCGCATTCTTTGGCAATTGCCAGTGCAGACTTCCCGCGATCTCAAAATCAAAGGGATTCCTCAATTGCAGGGTTAGTTTTTTGCCATCAAGCGCAGAACGGTCATCAAAATATTCTTCAAAGGCGAGGCTACGCCAGAACGTCTGATGCGCCTCAGTACTCACATCATCAGGCAAGATACCATCAATGAGAAGGTTGACCAAACGGGGCCCCTTCTCGGTCATGGTAACCCATGTTGCGTGATCAAATTCGCCGAATGAAGCACCACGCAACCTGCTACCTCCCCCAGTGGTTCCAAG
>CALCSP010000752.1 GCA_937893785.1 uncultured Verrucomicrobiales bacterium | reverse complement strand
CCCGATGTCTGCGAAACCGGCTTCCTCGGAGGCACAATCATTATCCCGCGTTTCGTCCTAGACGAATTGCACGTACTTGCAGATACTCCCAACGCGATCAAATCGGAACGTGGCAACCGTGGGCTTGAGGCAATTGAGAAACTCAAACAAGCACCGCACCTTCAAGTCAGCATTCACGAGTCCCGCATGGAATCAGAGGAGCTTGTTGATACCAAGCTTATACAGCTAGCTCGACAGCTTTATGCCAAGATTGCAACAAATGATGCCAACCTTGGCAAAGTGGCCAAGCTTCAGGGAGTCAAGGTTCTCAATTTTAATGATCTCGCTCGCGCATTGCGACCAGCTGTAAAGCCAGGGGATCATCTCGAACTGACCCTTATGAAGGAAGGAAAAGATGAAAATCAGGCCGTCGGTTACCTGCCAGATGGTAGAATGATTGTCGTCAACGAAGCGGCTCAGAAGCTTGGGGAAACTGTTGAAGTCATTGTTTCTGGAACTCTGCCGACAAGTGCTGGGCGGTTGATTTTTGCCAACCTCAACGAAAATAGTGGTCATTCCCATGGTCAATGAAACGTTGGAGCGCGTTGATTTCCTATCGCACCACTGAGAAAAAATATATGGTAGCATCCCACTTCCCCTCTTAGTAATCTGCAGCCGACCCTCTTTCATGTTTGAACTGCTTCTTGTCACGGGCCTCCTTTGCTTTGCCTTTGCGTGCCGCACATTCAACAACTCACTGGTTCGCAAGGGTAGTATTCTTGCAATCATTGGTGCCACTTTTCTAACGGGTTATTTTCTCGGCGGCTATAAAATATTATGGGGATTTGTAGCAGTAAGTTGCTGGTTTGTTTTGCCCTGGCTCGAATTGTTGACACGTGTCCGCGCAATGCGTTTACCACTCGACAAAAAGTTTCGCCACCGTTATCCACCACCAGATACTTCAGCTCTTTTAAAGCAGTTTACCAATGACGTTGAAAACGCGGGCTTTGAGCATGCTCAGGATTCCGGCTGGGAATGGGATGGGATAGAGCAATTTACCCGATTTTTTTATGATGCGAAGTCCAAGGCCCAAGCACGAATTAATTTTAGCCTACACAACCACATGGCGTTTGCTTATATGAGTGTTTCCTCGCGAACCTCTGACGGCAAGACATGGACAACATGGAATTACCCATTCAGTTATTCCATGAAAATTACTCCCGGTATTGAGATTAAGCGGGCTCCTGCAAGCCATTCCTTTGCCGAAATGCTGATTTCACATCGTGCTTTTCTTGCTCATCGCGGAGTCGCAAATGATCACTTGCTCGAAGACAATCCTGATGATCTCAACGAAATTGCTGAACAGGAAATGAGAAACGAAGTCGACCATAATCTCGACCGCGGTCTTATCAGGCTCTCAGGCAATGGAACTTTCCGCTACTCATGGCGTGGATTATTTTATCTGTGGCTCCAATCCATTAAGGATATGGTGCGTTTATCATGAACGGATTTTCTGGTCCCCGATTCTGCTCACTTTTCCTATTTTCTTATTACCCGAAAGCATAATGAAATATTCCTCTTTCAGTGTAGATCAGGTGGGTATCAATGAAAGGGCGGCCAAATTCACCAAACGCAGCATAAAAGGCGACGCTAAAGCCTTTGGTCTTAAGCTCGCGGTTTCCATGATGGATCTGACCACACTTGAGGGAGCGGACACATCGGGTAAACTCAGATATCTTTGTCAAAAGGCAGTCTCTCCGATGCCTCATCCATCCCTATGCCCAGCATGCGCTGCGGTTTGTGTTTATCCAAATCTCGTGGGGGAGGCAAAGATTCTTCTTGCGGGGTCCGGGGTTCGGGTAGCGTCTGTTGCTACCTCATTTCCTTCCGGTCAGGTTCCCCTTGAGACACGGCTTGATGAGGTGCGTTACGCTGTATCTGAAGGCGCAGATGAAATTGATATGGTTATTGCACGAGGCGCTTTCTTGGGGGGAGATCTCAAACGAGTTGCGAAGGAAATCAAGTCGGTTCGCAAGGTCTGTGGAAAAGCTCATCTCAAAGTCATTTTTGAAACCGGTGAAATAGGTGCTTATGACAAAATTCGTCTGGCTAGCGATATCGCCATGCAAAATGGTGCCCATTTCATCAAGACCTCTACGGGTAAAATTTCACGTGCTGCATCCCTGCCGGTCAGTTTAGTTATGCTTGAGGGCATCAGAGATTATTATTATGAAACTGGAGTTAAAATCGGTATGAAACCTGCAGGTGGTATTCGCACAGCCAAAGAAGCACTCCAATATCTTGTTATGGTTAAGGAAACCCTTGGTGATGACTGGCTCACCCCCCAGTTCTTCCGCTTTGGCGCCAGTTCACTGCTCACCGACGTTACACTGCAAATTGCCAAGTTGAATGATGGCAACTACCAGAACTCCGATTATTTCCCCTTGGGTTGACTTTCAGTGGTAATCTTTCCCGTTTTGCCAGCAAGATTTTTCAGTTACGCGCGACTATGCTCCCCGGGGGTTGCAGTGGCAGCTTTGTTTTTTTCACTTAGCTATCTTCCGGGACAGGTTCTAAATGGTATTGATAATTTAGTCCTCTCCTCATTCAAACCGCTTGAGGGATTGCGTGTTGGCCTTATTACCAATCATTCCGGGAGAGATAAAAATGGGGAAAGCACTATCGATTTGCTACATGCATCCAACAAGCTAAAGCTGGTAAAGCTTTTTAGCCCAGAACATGGCATTCGCGGTACGGCAGACGGTAAAGTCGGTGATTCCATTGACCGTAAGACCGGCCTTAAAATTCACAGTCTTTATGGCGAAATCCGCAAACCTAAACCTATCTTACTTCAAGGAATTGATGCTCTTGTGTTTGATATTCAGGATATAGGCTGTCGATTTTATACCTACATTTCTACAATGGGAAACTGCATGGAGGCAGCCAGATCGGCGAAGCTAAAGTTTTTTGTCCTAGACAGAATTAACCCAATCGGCGGCACGCTTGTCGAAGGTCCTATACTTTCTGGTAAGCGCAGCTTTACTGGCTATCATGAAATTCCAGTGCGTCATGGTATGACCGTTGGTGAACTCGCTAGACTATTTGTGCTAGAGCGATTCAGTGGTCTTGACCTTACCGTTGTACCCGTGCGGAATTGGAAGCGTGATCAAATGCTCACCGGTACTGGACTTCCCTGGGTCAATCCTTCTCCGAATATCCGAAATTTAAATGCCGCCATTCTCTATCCTGGTGTTGGGCTCCTTGAATTCACTAATCTCTCTGTTGGTCGGGGAACCGCTACACCTTTCGAATTAGTTGGTGCACCCTATATTGACTCAACCCGTTTCTCCTTAGCGCTTAATCGTTTTAATTTACCTGACCTTGAGTTCATTCCAGCAACCTTTACTCCAAATTCAAGCCTATTTAAGGGAAGTATTTGTGGCGGAGTGCGTATCGTTCTTCGTAACCAAAATGCGAACACGGTTGATCTTGGTATCGTTATTGGCCTAACGCTCCGTAAACTTTACCCTGATAAATGGCAGCCAACCAACCTTGATAAGTTGCTTGTTCACCCTCCTACCGCAAAAGCTATTCTTCATGAAAAATCGTTGGGTGAAATCAAAAGCCTTTGGCTTTCAGATCTCGCTGCATTTACCAAAAGAAGGTCAAGGGCCCTCATTTATTGAAAGTAGTTTTATCTTTACCGTTCTTGTTGCGATCAGCTTTGGTTAAAGTGACTTGGGTTTATTCCCTTTTCTTCCCTGAATGCCCTAGCGAAGTGGCTTAGACTTTGATAACCCACTTCAAATGCTGCTTCTGTAACATTCATTTTCCCTGTTTCCAGAAGTTCACTGGCTTTTTGAATTCGAACTGCCCGCAAATATCGACTGAGAGTCATCCCCGTTTCCTTGGAAAACAGCCGTGAAAGATAGTGTTCGCTACAACTGGTTGCTTTTGCCAGTGCCTGCAAGTTCATAGGTTCTGCATAGTTGTTTAATAGATACTCTTTTGCTTTTTCTACTCTTTCGATAACGGCGCGCTTTTGCCTTGAACAAAAGAACGGCACTTCTTCCCCTGTGGGCTCTGTAAATGCCCAGTGTGCCAGCAGTTCTGCGGCTTTAGCTCGGAACCACAATGAGGATGCCGCGTCTGTCACCGGCGGAGCTGATAGGGATCTGGCTATACTCCTTGGTAGGTTTCCAACCGGTTCGCTTAACGAAAATATGCGTTCTGATTCGATCCGCTTGCTGGTTAATGTTTTCGAAAGTGATGAGCGCATCTCTGATTCCTTTTCAAAAAGAGATGCCAAATACCAGTATGCGAACCTTATGTTAACTAATTGATGCTTGCCTGCTTCATAATAACATCTTGCCGATGTGCCTACTTTCAATTCAACTGCGTTAATTGTATTAGGCAAAATTCTTTGCGAAATATCACCACTTCGGATTTCTCCTGCACCTTGAAGACATATTCTTAAATTAAGACAATTGGTATCTACTTGGCATTCATATTCGACACTCTTCGGTAAAGTCAGTTCTATCACCGAAACAATAAACCGCTCGTGATCTTGAGGTGGATTTAGCACTTCAACCCGCCAACCCTTTTGCGCAGATGACGACCAGGGACCAGGGTCTTCCATGGAATTTGCCATCATTTCGTTAAAGGCAATGGCTATTTAGTATGAATGCTGGAGGATGTATGCCCACAAGTGCTATTGAGACTCATTATCATTATATGGGTCCGTTGTCATGCACAGATTTATTTTTTAGGCACTCCTTATAAGTAAGGTTTCAAAACCATACTTTAAAATGCAGTCCCTCTTCCAGATAACTTCGGGAACAATATTGCTCGGTGTATGACACCAAGAAACTCGCATGAAGAGTTCAGAACATTTAGTCCCGAGTTATTACAAATTTTTTGATTACCTCTGCTGCTTTTTCTGCAGGATCACCAGATTGAGTTTTTTGCGCTATGATGCCAAATAAGTGTCTGAAAAGAGGCTTGCCGTCCTGTTCCTTGTATAGGGAAAGTTGGTCGGAACCTTCCATCCTTTGTTCCCACATCTTACTTACCTTGGACCAGTATTGGTTATGGTTGCTCCAGTATTTTTTTACTTCCGTGAAATCGACCTCTTGCGTCTTAAAATATTGATTGAGACCAACCTCTCGGCAAAGCACTTGTCCCGTAGTCGAAACCTGCTTGAAGTTATCCTGCTCATGAACCCAACCGGTCGGTGTTAGGGTGTGACGGTTGACGCCCATAAAGACTTCATAGTCTTTTCTTTTGGTATATTCACGACGTGGTAAAGGCCTGCGTGTTTGGTTGCCCTGCCAGCTTGAAAGTCCACCTTGGTGAATCCATTTGCCGTAGCTTTCATACCTTGGACTATCATCAACCTGGCTCACCTTCTGGCTCCATGTTCCCTTAACCTCTTCCTTGCTGAGCTCCCTGCGTTGCCAAGTTAAGTTCCCTACAAACTCATACATTAAGGGGTCCTCGTATTTCCATTCCTGTTTCCAATGCTTCACCACTCGGTCATAGGACTCTACCCATAAAACATGCTGTAATACGATCCGCTTTGGCGAATCCTCAACAACAAACACCACCTCAGCTGCATCTTCTAGATATGGCTTTTTTAATTCGTAACTCTGATCGATAGCTACAGTCTCCATAAACTGAAAATCGACCTCATATTCCCCCGCCATGGCAAGAATCGCTTCCCGGTCCTTTTGAAATTTTTCTGATGCCTCTAACAGCCCAGTAAGTAAAATCAATGAAATTGAGGTAAACAAGAACTGTAACTTAAACATATTTTTTATTGGGTGGTGTTATTTTTGACTCTGGTTTGGTGAAAAAGAATGAAAAAATGGGGGATCGTATCTTAGATTATTTTACGGTCGAACCAAGTAATGCTGCTCGTCCAAATCGGCTGCCTTAGGTGACCAGTTTCTCATGTCGCGCAATTGCTCCTCATCCATGAGTATTGCCGATCCATCGTATAGGGCAGCAACCGCCTTTTCTGACCATCGCAAATCCACAAAACCGTGATCTGATGGTTGAGCATCTACCGACCATTGATCGGAAGTCCACACTTTTCGTAATACCTGTGGTGGTTGAACCTCAAAATATCCGCGTCCCTGCCACGCTTCTTCAGGATCTGAACGTGCTGACAGGAATACGATCAAACGGGAATTTTTCCCAATATCACTAGTTTGTTTTACACAAAATCTTCCAATTTTATCCTCTACCCGTTGGCTCGGTCTCAATAGACTTCCACTTCCGTAGTGACCCCCAATAAAAGTGGCGTTCATTCCCAAATTCGGAGAAACACTTACGAGATAGTCGCTGTTTTTTTGATTCATCACTTCCTCATTTCCATTATATAGAAGTGTGCCTTTTACGTTCTGAATATAGGGGTAAAGCCTCCAGGGATACCTTGCGTTAACTGGTGCAAATAACAGTTCGTTTTTTTCGTTAATGGTCTCAGGGTCTGATTTGTATCCAGATAGTATGCGCCCACCATTATCTACTGAGTAAAGGTGAAAAGCGGCGATTAGGTTTCGAGCTGCTGCAAGTTCACGAGCCATCATTGCCTTGCGCTTGACTGTTTCATAGGCGCCAAACCCAATGCCAGAAAGAATGGCGATTATTGTGACCGCAACCATTAATTCCAGAAGGCTAAAGCCTCTATGATGATTTCCATGCATTCAATTCTTGTGAGCAGTCACCTTATTCGGACTCTCTTCTTAAGCGATAAAACCGAAATCGTTCGCTCGCTTGAATGGTATGATTTAGAGGAGCGTCCGCTGTTGCCACAAACTCTGATACCGGAGTCCATGCTTTGCAATCATCGCTGGATTCCAGAATATAACGAAATCCACCATGTTGTTTCCATGAAAGGTTTAATTGTTCACCGTTCATTTCAATTGAGTTTATCACTGGTGCAGGAACATTCGT
>CALCSP010000751.1 GCA_937893785.1 uncultured Verrucomicrobiales bacterium | reverse complement strand
GACCCGGGCACGACGGGCCTCTACTTTTTGTTGCCCCTGGAACAGGGCTTGGGGGCGGTTTTGTCCTTGGCGGCGGAACCCTTTACGAGGGATCCAGCGGGTTGGCCATGGAACTGGGAGCAATCTCAGTACCTTTCCGCGAAGATGACGGTAGCCTTCCCGAATGCGCTGGTAAAGGCCCGGGTTCCCTTGAAGCTTGGGTATCACTGGTTGCGCTGCGCCGCAGACTGGGCATCGAGTTGGCTAAACCGGAAAATGCCGGTCATCCCCTTGCAGAAACCGACATTCCTATTGAGGAAAAAGCCTTCCAGTTACGTGACTATTGCGAGAATGAAGACCCGCTAGCACGATCCATCTTTCGCCATCAGGCTCATATACTGGGATGGGCAATGGGTGATCAGGCTAGTGAACTGGATCCCGGTCTGATTGTCATTGGAGGAGGACTCGCAGAAACCGGTTTCCGCGACTGGTATATCGATCATGTACGACAGGGTTTTGAGGAAAGGGCTCCGTCTTTTTATGTGCGCTCCCCAATCCCGCCGCACGGTGCAACCACCCGCTTTGACTGGGCGATAGGCGGTGACTATGCCGCAGCCATCGGCGTTGCCCATAAGGCAATGGAACTTGTCTAGGGTCCTCCCTTCATTCGCTCAAACATCTGCTTGGCCTTCCGGTCTTCATTGAGTTGCCACTGCCTGCGCTTCTCCCCCCATTTCCTAGATCGTTCTTCAGCACGTGCCTTGGAAAAAAATCCCGTTCTTTCTTTCGGAAGAGTAAAACCCTGGTCGGATGACTTACACCCTGTAAAGACAAGTATTCCTGCCGAGACAAAGATCGCCAGCACCAATGACTTCATTAATCCGTTACTTTTTTTCATTATTCCAAATGGATGGGGTAGAGAAACGATAACTACACTTCCCAGCCCTTGCGATAATCACGCTTAATCAACGGTGCCGCTTCGGGAGCGTTGGTCGCCTTAAGGTTCGGCCCGTCCCAATCAATCTGCTTACCAAGGCGGATGGCGAGATTACCAAGCAACACTGTCTCGGTAAACGGCCCCGAATGGTTAAATCCGGAAAGAGGCTCAGAACCTTTACCACGAATGGCATCAATCCACTCTTGATCCTCGTTCTTAACGCGCGGTATGATCTGCTCCGGATTCACTTTCTCAGCCAGCGCATCTGGGGTGGTTTTCCACTTCAGGCTACTTCGATTGAACAGGAACTTGCCCTTGTCGCCTATGATGATCATGTCAAACTTCTTAGCGTTCTGCGAGTTGACTATTGTGCCCTCAAAAACAGATTCCTCCGGCATGAACCCGCCGTCATACCATAAGAAAGGCATCTTGTGGTTATATTTACCTGCCGGGAAGGTATAAGTGACAATCGACCTGTTGGGGCCCGACTCTGTCGTATTTCCTTCCTGCTTGGCTTCGACTGCAACAGGGTGTTTCAGGTCCAGAGCCCAAAAAGGCATATCCATGATATGACATCCCATGTCACCAAGCGCACCTGTACCAAAATCCCACCATCCTCGCCACTTAAAAGGAGCATACCCGGCATTATAATCACGCATCGGGGCAGGTCCGATCCACAAGTCCCAATCCATATTCTTGGGAATATCCTGCTTCGGAAGAGCCTTAGTGACGCCCTGCGGCCAAATCGGTCGATTGGTCCAAGTGTGCACCTCCTTGACCTTGCCAATAATACCTGCACGAATCAGCTCGACCGCCCGCCGGATAGGCTCACCGGCATGTGCCTGGTTACCCATCTGGGTAACCACCTTGTGCTTGGCAGCCTCAACCGTCAGAGTTCGTGCCTCCCATATCGAGTGCGTTAACGGCTTTTGCACATACACATGCTTACCCATTCGAATCGCTTGCAGGGCGGCATGAAAATGCATGTGGTCAGGTGTTGAAACAGTTACCGCATCAACGGTGTCTCCCATCTTCTCTAGCAGTTTGCGGAAATCCTTGAACCGTTTTGCCTTTGGAAATTTCTTATAGGTTCCTGCAGCACGACCATCATCCACATCACAGAGAGCAACAATGTCAGCACCCGCTCCACTGGCTCCGGCAATATCACTTGATCCCTTACCACCTGAACCAATCCCGGCGACAGCAACCCGCTCATTGGCACCAAAAGCCCGGCTCGGGACAAATTGAAAGGCAAAAGTGCCGGCGGCACTGGCTTGAATGAACTTGCGACGATTAAGTGATGTTGAAGGCATTAAAAT
>CALCSP010000750.1 GCA_937893785.1 uncultured Verrucomicrobiales bacterium | reverse complement strand
TTAAAAGCCACTTATGAGGATTGATAACGATACTATCAGCTAACTCAATTCCATCCGCCATCAATCTATGTTCAGGCAGTATCATTGCGGCTCCCGCCCATGCCGCATCAATGTGTAGGAAAATGTCAAACTCCTTGCACAATGTTGCAATTTTTTTGATTGGGTCAACAGCTCCAACACCTGTCGTCCCAATAGAAGCAACCACACAAGTAGGAACAAACCCCTTGTCTAAATCGGATTGAATTTCTTTTCGTAGGGTGTTTGCGCACATACTAAATTTATTATCTGTAGGAATGAAGCGTATATTATCCTTACCAAAACCTGCAATTTTTGCCCCCTTTTCAGTGGAGGAATGTGCTTCTTCAGATGTATAAACAATTAATTTTTTCGCTATAGTCATGAAGCCTAATTCATTAGTTTTCCAGGAAGTAGCTTTCTCTCGAGCAGTTAACAGCGCACAAAGTGTTGCACTGGAAGCAGAATCTTGAATAACGCCACTAAACTTATTTGGAAGGTCAATCATACTTGCTAGCCATTGCATCATACGTGTTTCCATCTCTGTGGCAGCTGGACTAGTCTGCCACAACATACATTGTGCACCGAGTGTAGCTGTCAGCATTTCCGCTAAAACAGATGGAGGACTTGAATTGGCTGGGAAATATGCAAAAAAACGGGGATGTTGCCAGTGGGTTATACCGGGGAGAATCGTCGTTTTAAAATCGTCTATTATATTCTCCATAGGTTCGCCGTTTGTTGGCGGTTTCTCTTTCAAACGATTGGATATTTCACCTGGCTTTACCTGAGAACGCACAGGGAGTTTTTCAACCGTGTCCATGTAATCAGCCATCCAATCAATAAGTTGATGACCATGCTTTCTAAACTCATCGATATCCATAACTAGCTCTCTTCATTATTCATTAAGGCTGCAAACGCTCAATAACCCTTGCCCATTCAGATTGAACAACTTCGTCCTGCTCTTTAAGAAAAAGTGCTTCATAACTCGCTTGTATAACCTTTTTGTCACCTATTTGGCCTAATGCCCACACGGCCATGGATCGAACAATTGGTTCAGGGTCAAAAAGTAACTTTGATAAAATAGGAGGCACCTCTGATATTTTTGAATTACCAACTGCAACTAGCACATTTCGGATAAACCTATCTCTACCGATCCTCTTTATTGGTGAGCGGGAGAAATAGTTACGAAAACTCTGATCATCTAGTAGCAGGAGTTCTTCTAGAAGTGGCAGGTTAAGTTTATCTCTTGGGATAAAAGCTATTTCACTAGCAGTTTTTGCAAACTTATTCCAAGGACACACCGCCAAACAATCATCACAACCATATATTCTATTTCCGATAAGCTTACGGAACTCAATCGGAATGTGACCCTTGTGCTCGATTGTCAAATATGAGATGCACCTCCTAGCATCAAGTTGATAAGGAGTAGGGAAGGCATGCGTCGGGCAGATATCCAAACATTTAGTGCAACTTCCACAGTGATCTTGCCCTACCCTATCAGGTTCTAAATCAAGGGTGGTGAAGAGTTCTCCTAAAAACAACCACG
Organism: uncultured Verrucomicrobiales bacterium; assembly: GCA_937893785.1. Classification (GTDB taxonomy): domain Bacteria; phylum Verrucomicrobiota; class Verrucomicrobiia; order Verrucomicrobiales; family DEV007; genus CACIUL01. The sequence continues at coordinate 58 of CALCSP010000750.1, read as the reverse complement.
AGCCAAAATCCTTGTTGACTAAATTCGAATGTTTGCCTTGCCATCCAATTCCGGCGTT
>CALCSP010000749.1 GCA_937893785.1 uncultured Verrucomicrobiales bacterium | reverse complement strand
CAGCGGAGTTCAACCAATTGAGCGACACATCGCGGGTAATACTGCATGCTGGGGACGTAAGCACGCATTCGTCATTCGAGCAGTTTCGTCGACAGGTGCTTTCTGGTCGACTAATCGTTACCCCGAATAAGGTGGATTACGTTTATGGCCCAGCGGATACGCGACTAGGAGTCACCCTCTTCAACGTTGAGAATCCGGAATGTTTTGAATTGCCGGAAGTTAACAATATGCCGATTGAACTGCGCCCTACCACGACTTGGCAAAGCCCTTATCTTAACGGACAATTTGGCAGTGAAGTCGTAATGGTGACGGTCGGCTCAATTAAACAAGTGTTGGACTTTACCACTGGAGCCAATGCCCAATGAGTGGAGGCTTCGACCAAACAAGGTGGTGCATGCAACGCTGCTCGGTGTCGTGCCTGACCGGGAACGTTAGAGCCCGCCTATGCTACAGGAGATCCTTTAGGGCTGAGCACAAACGTAATACATCATCTTCGGTGTTATACGCCTGAAGTGATACCCGGAACAAGTTGCCGTAAGAGGTTGCAAAAACAGGTATTTCCACCTGATACTCCTCAAAGAGTTGTGCATGAAGGTTGGCGAAATCGCCTTGCGGCAGCATCAAAGAGGCCATTTGCGGAGCACGTAGCTCCTCACTTCCATAGATTTCATGCTGGGCGGTAATCTCAAGTAGGTCCTTGGTGGCTTTTTGGAGCAATCGGGAGCAATCGGGAATGACCTTATCAAACCAGTGATGGGATTCTAAAAAAGCAATTGCATCTGCAACGGCAATTGTAGCTGAGATATCGGCGGTTCCCTGCCATTCATTTTCAAGTAAAAGGGAAGATGTCCCTTTCGAGATATTTCCCCAGCTGACAATTGGCGGTCGTATCTGATCTGTCCATCTGGCGGCAGTATGGACAAAAGCAGCTCCTTTTGGAGAAAGGAGCCATTTGTGGCAGTTACCCACATAGAAGTCGGCATTCAACCGATCAAGGTTCAATGGGACCTGACCGGGTGCGTGCGCTCCATCAATCACAGAAATGATCCCTGCCTTGGCGGCAACATTTACCAATTCTTCAACGGGAAAACGCAACGAGGATGCCGAGGTGATGTGCGAGAAGGTCAAGACACGGACGGAAGAATCAATTTGCTCGACGATGGCATCAATTAAATCCTGGCTACATTCAACCGGCAGGGGTATCTGAACACGTTTTAATTTGGCTCCGGTTTCCGAGCAGAGCGCCTCCCACATCCGGTCAACTGCACCATATTCGTGATCGGTCGTTAGAATCGTGTCGCCATTACCAATAGGTAGAGACCGTGCCACGAGATTCATGCCATAGGTTGCATTGCGCACAAAGGTGACCTGGTCAGCATGACAGTGTAAAAAATCGGCAAGCTTCACTCTTGCCAGCTGCATTTTTTCGGGAAAATGGCGTTGAAGAAAATTGACCGGTTCAAGTTCAAGTTCACGCTGGTAGTCCTGATAAGCTTCAAATACGGTTCTCGGACAGGCCCCAAATGAACCGTGATTGAGGTAAGCGATCTCTGGTGCCAGGAGGAATTCCGGTTTCAATACTGAACGAATTAAGGATTCAGACTTTACCGCTGAACGGGGTGATATATCACCAGTTCGAGTTTAGCACCCTGTCCGGGCTTCCCGCAAAAATTATTCCTTGGGTGTTTTCTGGCCCCAAGCATGGGCCAAGAAGCGCAAAATGGTCCTCTTATCGGCAAAAAGTGCGGTGCATCTTTGCAGTTGGGGGTTGAAATAACTTTTGCTGAAGCTAGAGAAGCAGTGACCAAGCAAATCATGTCGAAATACGATCTTATTGTTATTGGCGGCGGACCAGCGGGATACGTTGGTGCGTTGCGTGCCGCGCAACTTGGAAAAACGGTTGCCTGTGTTGAAAGGGAGCGTGCCGGTGGCACCTGCCTGAACTGGGGATGCATCCCGACCAAGGCACTGCTGCGCAATGCAGAGCTCTACCGTTTGATGCAGAACCATGGCGATGAATTTGGCTTTAGCTTCGACAACCTCTCATTTGACTGGAGCAAGATTGTTGGCCGCAGTCGCAGTGTGTCAGACCGTCTAGCGGGCGGCATCGAGTTTCTTTTCAAGAAAAACAAGGTGGATTACGTGCTGGGCACCGGCTCCATTCCTGAGGCCGGGAAAGTGCAGGTCACGGATTCCAATGGGGGTAGCCAGATTCTTGAAGCGGAAAATATTTTGATCGCAACAGGATGCAAGACCCGTGAGTTTCCTGATCTGCCGATAAACGGGCGTTCGGTTGTTGGCAGTAGTGACGCCATGGTTATGGAGCGCCAACCTCGGGACATCATTATTATTGGAGCAGGTGCAATCGGTGCAGAGTTTGCTTATTTTTTCAATGCTTTTGGAACCAAGGTAAAACTTGTTGAGATGATGCCAAATATCCTTCCAGTGGAGGATAGGGATATCAGCAACCAACTGGAGCGCAATTTTAAGAAACAGGGTATTGATGTTCTCACTTCGACCAAGGTGACCTCAACAAAGGATTCGGGGGATAGCGTGCAGATAACTGTTGAGAGGGAAAGTGGTAATCAGGAGGAACTCAGTGCAGAGACTGCCCTTGTGGCAATCGGAGTCGCTCCGGTTTTGCCTGGAGGTATCGATCCCAAGCTGGATCGCGGGTATATTGTTACCGATGAGAGGTATCAAACCAGTATCCCGGGAGTCTTTGCTGCAGGGGATATCATCGGGCCACCTTGGCTGGCACACGTTGCAAGTTTTGAGGCGACCCAGTGTGTTGAGGGTCTTTTCACGGATCACACGCCGCGCAAAGTCGACACGTTCCCGGGTTGCACTTATTGTCAGCCGCAGGTGGCAAGTGTTGGACTTACCGAGCAATCGGCTGAGGAGCAAGGCCTTGAGTTCAGGGTCGGACAATTTCCCTATCAGGCTAGCGGTAAGGCACAGGCAATCGGTGAGACCGAGGGCTTTATCAAGCTGATCATTGGCGAGCCTCATGGGGAGATCCTTGGTGCTCACATTATTGGCGTTGAGGCCACCGAATTGATTGCCGAGCTGGGTGTGGCTATTTCAGCTGAGCTGACCTATGAAGATATCGAGAACACGATCCATGCACATCCTACCTTGAGTGAGATGGTGCATGAGGCGGTTGGGGCAGCGCATGACAAGGCCATCCATATTTGAGCCACGCCGAAACATACCTACTCCCACCAAGTCGCGTATCGTATCGCCCTTGCCTCAAGCGCGGACCCTCGCGGCCCGGGCGGTGCTGTAACAGTCACAGTCGCCCTCTGCGGACACTGGGATTCACGAAGGCCCATGCCGCTGGCCGCATCACACCGCCATTGAAGCCCGTGATGGTGCGGGCCACGAGGTAACCGTGCAATTCGATGCGCCTTGAGCAAGAGCGCGAGCAAGTCATCGCCCTCATCGAAGGTGCGTTGCAGCAGGGCGAACAAGAGGGGCCCGAAGGACAGATTTCGAGCTGGGTGCTGACTCCTACCTCGCCTTAAGCCTATTTTTGCCGTCGGTTTACCTGTGAAAAAGGTTATCTGTGGTGCAAATTCCAAGTTTCTCGCGTTTTATAGCTGAAAAGGCCCAGAGTATGCTTAAGCTTGGGTATCATGGACATTCGTGGGTCAAATAGTGGTTCTGGACTCGCTGCAACTGTGGCGGTTATCGCCGTTGTGCTGGTTAGCGTTGCTTTGTTTTTTCTCGTAACGCGACCTGCCATGGAAAACGCATCTTCCGCAGTGGATGGTGATGATAATGGGAACAAAGAGACCAATTTACCGGGAAATCTTGCCTCCATTAAGCCGCTCCAGCAAGACAAGGTGAATGTATTCCCTGATCCAGTTGAAAGTCCCGAATTGCTACCCTCTCCAGTGCCGGGTGATCCTCCTGATACTGACGTAGAGTCTGGGCCGGCAAATCTGGTTGGAGAAATTGCCAAGCGGGTTACAGATAGGGACTTTGTAGGAGCTGCAAAACTGCTTGGAAACGGTTCGGGTGGAAGCGTGGCGTCCCTTGAGGCTATCTTTGGCGACGCCGGCTACGAGCTTGCTGCAGGCGAAAAGCCGGCAGAGGTCGGTGTTATTGGCGATGTGGTGCGCTGGGTGTTGCCTGTGCGCAAGCGTGATGGGTCAACGCCACAGGGTGCACCTGAACGTATATTTATCGATTTGGTAAAAGAGATCAACGAGCAAGGAGAGGTTGAGTGGCTGGTGAAAAAAATACATTATCCACCGGCTATTGATGCTTTGGTCAGTGGAGGCACCGATGTTACGGATGCCCATGCTGAAAATGCCAATGCTGAGAAAGATGCCCTCATGGTTGCGGATGGATTCATCAACGCGATTCGGCGGCTGGATTATGAAACCGCACTGAAGGTGGTTGATCCGGAAACCGTACCCGAGGAAAAAATTGCTGGCTTGTGTATTGTCTTTGAAGAAGGCCAGATCGGGCTTCGGCAGCAAAAGCCCCTCGTTGCCACTGCCTTGAGCAATGACAAAGCATGGGTAATTGCCCATGTGGAATCCAACAAACTGGGTGAGCCTACCGAGTTTGGCCTAGTCATGAAGCGATCCGGAAAGGAAGGCATGTGGCAGGTCACAGAGATTAACTTTGGTAAGTTGTTGGATACTTATATCGCCGCCTCGGAGGCCGGAAAGGTGCCATTCACACCGATCAAGTCGAGGCCCGGATCAGGAGATATGCTGGTCTTATATTTTGAATATGACAAAGCCGAGTTGCTACCCAGGGCTAGGCGGCAGATCGAAATCTTGGCAGGTATTCTCAAGACTGATGGCAGTAAAACACTCAGTATTGTTGGTCATGCGGATGCGTTGGGCAGCGAGAATTATAATGTCCTCTTATCCACAGCCCGTGCGGCGGCTGTCAAAGAACAGATTATCTCTTTTGGGGTGCCCGCAAATCAGGTCATAACAGAGGGATTGGGCGAGGCACAGCCATGGAAATCCAACAGTCGCAACGACGGTAGCGATAATCCAAGGGGACGAAGTTACAATCGGCGGGCTGAGCTTGGCCTGCATTTTTAGTTTAGGCCAACCAGATTCAGCTGTGACCCATTAGGGAAATCTTCTAGATTGGCTCCTACTTTGATAACCCGCTAATGCAATACAGCTTAGAAAAAGTCCGGATAAAGAGATTTCCATTAGCTACGGCTGGCGTAGCATAAATTCCCTCAGGGAACCTGTAGGAACTTATGGGTTCAAGTTTGTCACTGGCGAGCAGGACAGTGAGTTCCCCTTGTTTGCTACAGCAGTAAATCTTGTCGTTGATACAAATTGGGGAACTGTAAGGCGCGCCGATCACCCGTTCCTGCCACAAAACCGTGCCGTCTTTGGCCCGGCGGCATGTCATGATACCCCCGTCGTTCAGCAAAAAAAGAAGTCCTTTGAAGGCGAGCCCAGTAGGGACATAAGGCAAGCCTTTTAGTCCGGCTTCCCAAGCAATTTCTGGCTTTCCGTCATGGATATTGATTACCGCAGATTCCTTGCCGCCCGACCCGGAGCCTGCGGCAACAAAAATGGTGTTGCCCGAGATCACCGGGCCGCCAACACATCTTTGCGAGAACTCAGCGTCATGTTCCCAGCGGATTTTGCCGTTTGCGGGGTTCAGCGCTGTAATACCGTGCGCTGTGCTGCTGAAAACAAGTTCCAGAACCCCGTCTTGAGCCTTGCGCATGACGGGAGTGCTGTATGCACCCTTGTCGTTGGACTTTCTCTTTAACCTCCATTTTTCATTTCCAGTTTCCGGATCCAAGCCAACGATGAAGCTGTCTGCGTTTTCACCGTGGCTGCCAATAATTAGTGACCCTCCCGCAAGTACAGGTGAAGCGGAACTACCATGTTTGGCATAAAACTTTCCAAGTAACTTGCTCCATTTTTGCTTGCCGGCATGGTCTAGCGCTACGACTTCAACACCTTTTGGAGAGGTCCAAGCAACGTATACGCTGTTGGCGTCGCAACAAGGTGTCGATGATGAGTAGTCATTGTAACGGTGATGGCGGTAGGTGCCAAAGGTCTGCTTGTTTCGCCATTTTTCCTTACCATTCGCTGCATCAACAGCCAGCACATAGCGAATTCCTCCAGCATTCTTGTCGGTGGAAGTCAAAAAAATCGTATTTTCCCAGAGAACAGGTGAGGAATGTCCGGTTCCGGGCAGCTGGCTGGACCACCTGATATTTTTTTCGCTGATTTTTGTGGGAATACCCTTGGCTTCCGAATGTCCTGAGGCACCGGGACCGCGGAATTGAGTCCACTCTTGGCCAAGAGCGGGTTGCAGTGTGATGACAGCTCCCAAAAAATATCGAAAAAACAAGTGATTCATGCCCTTTACCTTACTGCGCAAGTTGACGATCGTCACGATCATAAACATAACTTAGCAAATTTGATACTGGGCGTTTAATCGCTTAGTGTTGCGCTCGCAAATGAGTGATATTACCCCTCATCAATTGCCCGATTCCCTTGGGCATTTCGGCACATACGGCGGCATGTTCGTCCCGGAAACCCTCATGGCTGCCCTCAAGGAGCTTACCCTTGAATACGAGCGAGCTAAGGAAGACCCTGCATTCACCAACGAATTGGATGCACTCCTGCGCGAGTATGTGGGCCGTCCCACGCCTTTGACTTTTGCTCAGCGCTGGAGTGAGAAACTTGGTGGCGCACAAATTTATTTAAAGCGGGAGGACTTGCTGCACACAGGTGCCCATAAGATTAATAATGCAATGGGCCAGATTTTACTGGCAAAACGGCTTGGTAAGGACCGGATTATTGCCGAGACCGGTGCCGGTCAGCACGGGGTTGCAACCGCGACAGTGTGCGCGCGGTTTGGCTTCAAGTGCGTTATTTACATGGGAGAAGTGGACATGGAGCGGCAGGCCTTAAACGTTGCCAGGATGCGTTTTTTGGGTGCTGATGTGCGGGCAGTGACTGCCGGTCAGCGCACGCTCAAGGAAGCGGTAAACGAGGCAATGCGGGACTGGGTCACCAATGTGGCAAATACCCACTATATTCTCGGCTCTGCTTTGGGCTCACACCCATACCCCATGATGGTACGCGACTTTCACCGGGTTATCGGCGAGGAAGCAAGGTGCCAGATTCTTGAGCGCGAAGGACGATTGCCAGATTACCTTGTTGCCTGCGTGGGCGGTGGTAGTAACGCGATTGGGCTATTCCATCCTTTTCTGGAGGACGAGTCGGTAAAGATGCTGGGTGTCGAGGCTGGTGGAAGAGGTATCCGGCGTGGTGAACATGCAGCTCGTTTTGAGGGTGGCAAACTTGGTGTTTTACAGGGAACGAAGACTTGGTTGCTTGCCGATGATGATGGCCAGATTGAACTAACTCATTCTGTTTCTGCCGGCCTGGATTATGCTGCAGTCGGGCCTGAGCACGCTTATCTTAAGGATATTGGCCGGACTGAGTATGTTTATGCAACCGACTCTGAAGCCCTAGAAGCTTTTCAGGAAGTCTCTTTAACCGAGGGCATTATTCCCGCGCTGGAGACCGCGCACGGGCTTGCCGGAGTCCGCAAGCTGGCCCCGGAGCTTGGTAAGGATGGCATCATTATCTGTAATTTTTCCGGTCGTGGTGACAAGGATGTTGCTCAGGCCGCAAAGGCGATTTTTGGTGAAGATGTATTTGGCTAGCAGCAAGCCGGCAGGATATGTTAATTTTCTGAATACTACCCATTACACGATGAAAATCCTCAGTATCAGTTTCTTGTGCCTTTTTATGGTTGCCTTGCAAGGCCATTGTCAGGATAAGCAGGCGCAGACCCCCATTGATGTGTCCGATGAAGAGGCTTTGGCCGCGGCAATCGGTAAAAACGTGGTCGTGACGGGCAAGGTTCGTGATTCCAACCTTTCGCCCGCCACTGCGACCTTGCGTATTTATTTTGCGGGGAGCGGTTTCAGGATATTAATAGAACCTGATGATTTTGATGCCTCAACGGAATGGGGAATTGACGAGAAGGTCGGCAAAGTTGTTTTTGCTCGTGGTAAGCTGGTCAAGAATGACGGTTTTTTGCAGATCAGCCTCACCAAGCCCAACCAGATTTCCGACAATCTAGAGAAGCTTGCCAAACCGCCAACCGAGGTCAAGACAGCTGGCACTGAGGAGAAAAAGGAATATGAGCCGGTTTCTCCTGGGGCGATCTTTCCGGTATCACCCGGTGAAGAGGACCTGCAACCTGAGGGAGATGCTATTTCGGTGAAGGTCATATTGCCGATGTTTACCGGCGGACCTCCCGCGATGGTGGTCAGCGAGGTAACTGCTGAGATCATCGATAAAGAGGATTCCGGACCGATGCAGGCCACATTTGAACTAAAACCAAAGCTTGATAACAAGCCGATGATTGCAGCCATGACTTACCTGCCAAAGAAATACAAATCCCAAGGGTGGCCTCGTGACAAGACAGTACATTTCATCATTGATGAGGTTCAAGCCGACAGCGCTCCACCAAATTTTGCCGCAGCAGTCCTCATTGAGTGTCTTCTTTCCGGCATAGATATACCTGACAATGTGATTCTTTTCGGCGGCATGAGCCGTAACGGGAAAATAACTCGTTCAGCAGACAAGGCCAGAGCCACCGCTTCTTATGCTGATGCTGTTACTCTTGCTGCTAAAGCTGCCCTGCCACCTGCCAAGGAAGAAGAGAAGAATCCAAGGAGCCGCAGTGCCTTCGGAGCCCCAAAGGCTGTGGTCGAAAAAAGCATGTATCTGATTACCGGTCCCGTGCCTACCGGCACACTAGACGATTTCATTCTGGAGGAAGACTGGCTGACGCTCAACAGTGTCCAGGTCCTTTCCTGCACGGAACTTGAGCAAGCACTGGAATTGATCCGAGCCATTGGTTCTCAAACGGGTAAAGGCAAGCCGATTGTTGACCTTGCTGCCGCACAGAAAGTATTGCGTGAAAGGTCTATTCGCATGCTCTCCAATGATCAGGTATGGGCGCGGATTGTGGCTGCGGGGCGTTCCAATAAGGGTAACAATACCGCTTTTGCGTATGCGCGCATGCGTACCAAAAAAGTAGCTACGACTTATTCGCTAGAGCGTTGTATTTCTTATCTGGATGGGCGGATTGCTCTGGCGAGAAGTACTCATCTAGACAAGTTCACGGATCGTGACTTGCGAAAGTATATGCGCGATCTAGGGAGTGAAATACGTAAAATAGAGGCAAAAATTCACCCGGATGCCGTGTCAATGCTTGAAGCAACTGAGGATTATCTGGATGAAATTGAGGATCATGCTGCTGCCCAGCGTAAGGTTGGACGCAATGGTGAAATTCCCGAGCGCGTTGAACAGAAGCACGCCGCTGCCAAGACAGCTTATGAGGATGCCCGCGGTGCGGCGCGCAAAAAACTCTAGGTTTTTAATTTCAAAGTGATTGCCGCAATCTGCGTGATCGATCACCTCTGCCAGACAACCACTTCGTCTTCGCCCGCACCAGATAGTGCCTCCTGAAATGCGTCTGCATCCCAACCTTTTAGCTTTCCGAGATACTTGAATAGATCTTTGGCATTCGGAATGTTGGTGGAAAGCTCAATTTCTTCCGGCTCACTACCGTCTGGAAGGTTTAGAGATACCAGCGGTTCTCCTGCATATGATGAGACACGTACGCGAGTGAGGTCGCCCCATGGCACGGCGCCCATTTTTTCCTCATCTTCAAAAATCTCGATTAACTTGGCAGTGAAATTGTATGTCAGGGAGCTGCCTTCTTCATCCCCATCATCGCCATCCATGACGACATCATCTTCATCGCTTCCTGCTCCCGAATCCTCCTCTTCCTCTTCTTCCTGAACTTGTGGTTCGATGCCGCAACCACTGGAAGGGTCAAAGGTGAATTCTGAATTAATCAAGGTTGCATAAATATCGGTTAGCCATTCCTCAAAGGAGTCGGCTATTTCTTCATTGCTGTCGTCATTGATAAATTTACTTACCGCTCCGCTTTCCAGTTCTACGCAAAGTAAATCACCACTGCCGTCCTCAGCAAATGGCAACCAATCCCCAGGACAGGAATTTTCTTCGCCTGCATCATCACGCAGGGTTTCCAGTTCTTCCCAAGACTCCTGCACCAACTCAAGCGGCATCAAGCTGAACATGTCAAAAAATCCGGGGTTGCTTTCCTGGCTTTGACCATTGTGTGTCAGCAGGAAATCACGGTAATCCGTAGGCAGTTCCTGACCGATGTTTTCTTCAAGTGCCTCTATCTCCGATTCGTCAGCACCGGGATTCAGCGATTCAATAATTGCACTTGCCTTGGCAGTGAGTTCACCTTCTAGCTTTGACCAGATTTTCTTCATCAGGGTGGTTTGGCGTTACTTCTTTTGTCCTTTAGTTAATATTGTTTTTTTCAGCCATAACGAATTCTGCAAAGTTAGCAAGGAAGCGTTTGGGATATGTGGCATTTAGCATGATGTCGTTTCCCTCATATTCGCGGGAGAGAATTTTGCCTTCTCGATGCAGTAAGGCCACCAAATCCTGCCTGTTCTGGGGGATTTTAAGGTTGTTACGGACAATATTGCCCAACAGCATGTCGCCCATTTTGGCCAATAAAGTATCCAACCCTGAGCCTTTTTCTGCTGAAATAAGGATACTACCCTCAAAATGTGAAGCCAATTCATTCTGTCTGTCAGAGTCGACTAGGTCAATTTTGTTTATTGCAAGAATCATGCGCTTTTCATCAGCTCCGAGCTCTTTTAATACATCAAGCGTGGTTTGATAATGCTCGTGAATATCTGGTGAGCTGGCATCAACGACATGCACTAGAAAATCCGCCAGCACCGCTTCCTCCAGTGTAGCCTTAAAGCTTTCGACAAGCCCGTGTGGCAGCCTGCGGACAAAGCCTACCGTATCTGTTACCAGCAGGGTTTGCCCATCGGTCATATCCAGTTTTCTTGTCGTAGTATCCAGTGTGGCAAAGAGTTTATCTTCTGCGAGGACGGTGCTACTGGTAAGGTGATTTAAAAGTGATGATTTTCCGGCGTTAGTGTAGCCGACGATGGCGGCATGCGGAAGTGGAGCACGCATGCGATCCTTCCGCTGAGTTGCTCTCTGCTTCCTTACCGTTGCCAGCTCCGACTTGAGTTTTTCAATGCGCTTGTTGGCCAGTCGGCGATCAATCTCAATTTGTTTTTCGCCTTCACCACGGGCAGCACCTGCGCCTCCCTTGCCTCCCCCTGATCCTCCACCTTGGCGGTCAAGGTGCCCCCACATACGAGCCATGCGCGGCAGGGCATACTGCATGCGCGCTAGCTGTACTTGTAGGCGTGCCTCCTTAGTTTGAGCTCGCATGGCGAATATATCCAGTATCACTTCCTGACGATCGATGACGAGCAGGTTTGCCTCATGTTCCCAGTTTCGTTGCTGACGTGGAGAAAGCTCGTTGTCAAAAATTATACAGTCGCAACCCAAGTGCCGGGCTTCATCAATGACCTCAGCCATCTTACCCTTGCCCATCAGGTGTGAAGGATATCGTTCTCGAACTTTAATAAGACGGGTTTTGGCAATGCCGATATTGAGGGTTTCAACCAGATCTCGCAATTCTTCCAGAAGGCTTTCTGCCTCCAGAGCCTCCGCCTTGTCAAGGTAGACCCCGACAAGCAGGGCATTTTCCACCATTTGCGGTTTTTCTCGGACTTCAAACATGAAGAGGCTACTATAGCGCTTTTGCCAGCAAAGAAAAAATTCTCGGCAATATATACTTTAAAGGTATGGACTTCGTGGGTGGCGAGGACGTTTACCCGGATGTAGATTGGTTGTCAATATGACGCGTAAACCTAAGTGCCAAACCCATGAAGAAGTCATGTTTTATGACACGGATGCCGGCGGTGTTGTGCACAATATCGCCTATCTGCGCTTTGTGGAGAAGGCGCGCACTTTACTTGGTTCCAAACTAGGCCTGAGCCTCAAGGAAATGTCTCAAAGCGGCCTTTATGCCGTAGTTACACGGACAGAGATTGATTATATTAAGCCTGCCGTGCTTGGAGACCGACTGACCATCGAGGGCCGCCTTGAGGATGTGGGCAGAGTGCGATTTAGTTGTGCTTTTGAAATTTACCGTGATTCAGACAAGGCAAAGATGGTAACCTCGCGTCAGGAACTTGCCATGGTGCAAATGCCCGAAGGCCGCCCTGCTCGCCTGCCGGTTCATTTCAAAAAATACCGGGCTTCATGAAACGATTGCGACTAATGCTTGCCTATGATGGCACACCTTTTCAGGGTTGGCAGAGCCAGCCTTGCGGGAATACGGTACAAGATTTCCTTGAGAATACCGTGCAGGAAATTGCCGGCATCAGAGTTCGGGTACATGGTTCGGGTCGTACGGATACCGGTGTGCATGCCCTTGGACAGGTTGCCCATTTTGAGTTAACGGAAAACATCAGCATGGATGCCGGTGACTGGCAGCGGGCACTGAACGCCCTGCTTCCCTCATCAATACGGATCCTGCATGCAGAGCCGGCCGAGGATACTTTTCACGCCCGATTTAGTGCGCTTGGCAAGACATATCAATACGAGATTGATTGTGGAGGAGTTTTACATCCGCTGCGCTGCAATCGCACGTGGCATCATCCGGGGCAAATGGACACCGAAAGGTTGAAGGATGCCTGTGCCCTCTATGTTGGTGAACATGATTTCAGTTCGTTTGCGGCCAACCGTTCAGGTGATCAACAAGAGCAGGATATGACAAGGGTTATTACCATGGCGGATGTAAGCGCATCTTCTGGCAAAGTAGTGATTACTTTCTCTGGAAATGGATTTCTTTACAAGATGGTCCGGTTACTAGTTGGGGGTGCCGTTCGGGTTGCAGAGGAACGCCAGGAACTTGACTGGATTCGTGATTTGCTGGCACGTCCGGGACATACCAAATGCCAATATTGTGCTCCAGCAGCCGGTCTTTACCTCAAGGAGGTTAAATATTCTCTAGCGGGATAGAGCCTTCTAGACGCTTTCTGACAAAAGGTTCCAGGCGCTGACAAGTGCCTTTACACCAGCCAATTCAATGGATGGATCCACCCCGCACCCCCAGATGCCTGCAGAGCCTTCTTTTTCAAGCAGGATATAGGCGGCGGAATCTGCATCCGAACCGTGATTGATTGCATGTGAGCGGTAGTCGCTGAGCTTGAAATCTTTTAGTCCGAGGCTTTCTAGTGCGTTCACAAAAGAATTGATTGGGCCGTTGCCAATGCCGGTGGCTTCCATGGGTTGTCCGTTGTGCTTCACTTTTGCCCTGCAACGGACATTCCCGGGATTAACATCTTGGTGGTCAATTTCATAATCCAGCAGGACGAGTTGATTCTCACGGTTTACAAATTCATCGAGGAATGCCTGACGAATTTCTGCATTGGATAATTCTCGTCCAAGTTTGTCTGCCAGTGAGTAAATACGGCCTCCAACCTGTGGTTGCATGGGCTTGGGGAGGTCAAAACCGAACTCACGGTCAAGGATGTAGGCAACACCTCCTTTGCCGCTCTGGCTATTGATGCGAATGATTGCCTCATAGCTCCTGCCTATATCTTCAGGATCTATGGTGAGATAGGGCACTTCCCAGAGCTGATGTTCGTTCTCTCTGCAATCCATGCCTTTTTTGATGGCATCTTGGTGGCTGCCTGAAAAAGCGGTAAACACCAAGTCACCTGCGTAAGGATGGCGCTCGGGGACAGACATTAGTGTGCAGCGCTCGTATATTTCACGGGCTGCCGGCACGTCAGAGAAATCCAGTCCAGTATCGATGCCGTGGCTGTTCATGTTGAGGGCAACAGTGGCGATGTCTAGATTGCCCGTGCGTTCGCCGTTGCCAAAAAGTGTGCCCTCCACACGATCGGCGCCTGCGAGTAGACCCAGTTCGGTGGCAGCTGTGCCGGTCCCCCTGTCATTATGGGTATGCAGGCTCACATGCACACAGTTGCGTTGCTGTACATTGCGGCAAAACCACTCAATCTGGTCGGCATGAATATTTGGTGTCGTCCATTCAACGGTAGCCGGAAGGTTCAGGATAATAGGTTTATCCACCGTAGGTTGCCAGACATCCATGACGCCGTGACAGACATCAAGTGCGAATTCCAGTTCGGTATCAGAAAAACTTTCCGGTGAATATTCAAGATCGATCTTTGTGCCCTTTGTCAGGGCTGCCATTTCTTTAATCAAGGCAGCACCTTCCACGGCCATATTCTTGATTTGTTGGCGACTGGCTCCTCCAAAAGTGATTCGGCGCTGCAGCGGCGAAGTAGAGTTATAGAGGTGAACAATGGCATTTGGCACGCCTTCTAGTGCCTCAAATGTGCGCTTGATGAGGTGTTCACGCGCCTGGACAAGGCACTGTAATTGAACACCGTCAGGGATCAGCCCGTCATCAACAAGTTTGCGAACAAAATCAAACTCTGTTTGCGAGGCGGAAGGGAATCCTATTTCAATTTGGCGGAAACCGATTTTGACCAGCAGTTCGAAAAGCTCAAGCTTTTGGGTGACATTCATCGGCACGGCCAGCGCCTGATTGCCATCACGCAGGTCTACACTGCACCAGATTGGCGAATCTGTAATCTGTTTGTCCGGCCATTGCCGGTCGGTGAGTTCAACCGGTGGAAACGGGCAGTATTTTTGAAGGTTTTGCGGTTTCATGGTTTTATTGGAAAAAGCGACGAAATTCTTTGTGAGCGTAATGCACCCCTTAAACTGAGGATGCGGTCACTGGTAAAGAAAGAATCGCTCGGACTATAGGCCGAGCATTGCAAGTCGGCTCACCAGCTTGCCAGGAAGGAAAAGACTGTGATCATTAAGATGCTTTGGGTGGGCCGCAATCATGATTTACCGGTACGAATCAACTTTTTAAGTTAAAGCCTGAAGACGTAAAGTCAATTTCACCCAGCAACAGATTATCTATTGGAATCACGGTAGCTGCGGCGCCTCAGCATCATCCAAAGCCCAATAATTGGCAGGATATAGAAAAGCCCTGATTTTGGAACTGGAGAGGGTGTTCTTGGGTCAGGAACGGGTGAAGGCAGGGTGCCACTTGTAGCAGAAGAAGGGTCAAAATTTCCGCTAACTTCCACAATGGTCTCCTTGACGGCAGACGGATTGGCATCGCTGTCCTGGGCTATCAATGGCCCAGGCAACGTTATAAGAATTGCCGATAAATAAATTTTAAGGTGAGTCATCAAGAGGGGTTGTTGCCCCTCCAGCTGGCAGCAGCGGAGTTTCAATCAGAGAGCAATTAAAATAGCATGAAGTTCCCTTGAGGTCTTGGGGATTGTTATCGAAGTGGCTCTTTGTGTTACTTCATTATAAGGAAACCTCTTTTTTGCAGGTATTTTAAGGTATTTTTGGCCTTAAGCTCTTGAGGATAACGGCTTAGAGGATTCGATTTGTATTTGTCATATCGCCCGATGGGTTATTGATTTCAAGATAATGAAGAGCATGACAGGGTTCGGCAACGGTGAGGCCTCGGCAGATGGCTTGGTTTACCGAGCAGAGGTTTCATCGGTAAACCGCAAACAGATTGATATTGTTGTCAGCTTGCCGCGGGAGTTTGTTCGTCTTGAGTCACAGGTGCGGGAACGCATCGGCGTGGATATTTCGCGTGGCAGAGTCAATGTAAGCATCAACATTTCGGCAGCAGAGGATTCTTCGGGGCAGTTACAGGTGGACGAGGAATTGGCGCAACAATATGTCGAAATTTTAAGGGGGCTCGGCGAGAAACTCGAGTTGGGTGAAATTCTTAAGGGTTTTGATCCGCTGAGAGCGCCCGGCGTCTTGTCTCTGGGTGTTAAGTTACCTGCTCCCGAGGATGCATGGGAACCAGTTAGCCGCGCACTTGATGCCGCGATGGGTGCACTTGTTGAAATGCGCTCACAGGAAGGGAGGCACCTGTGCGAGGATTTGCGGTCGCGGTTGTCTGTTCTTGAGGATTTTGTGGAGAAAATTTCAAGATGTGCGCCAGATGTCGTTGAGAGGTATCGCGCAAATCTTCACAAGAGGCTCAATGCAGCCGGTCTTGATATAGACAGTGATGATGAACGGGTGATGAAAGAGATCGGTTTGTTTGCCGAGCGCAGTGACATTAGTGAGGAAATTACGAGGCTCCGAAGTCATTTTCTGCAGTGCTCACGGTATTTTGAAAGCTCGGATCCTGTTGGCCGGCCGCTTGATTTTCTGGCTCAGGAAATCAATCGTGAGTTGAATACTATTGGCAGCAAGGCCAACGATGCCGGCATTGCCCAATACATAATCGAGGCGAAGACCGAGCTAGAAAAAATTCGTGAACAGGTTCAAAACATTGAGTAATGGCCAAGCAACCTGACCAAGGAACAGCTAATCCAAAACCGGGATTGCTGTTGGTGCTTTCCGGACCTGCGGGTGCCGGCAAATCCACTGTGTTACGTTCGGTGGTGGAGCATGACCCCGTTACGCGTTTTTCAGTGTCCTGTACCACGAGACCTCGCCGCGAGGGTGAAGTGGACGGGAGCGATTATCATTTTCTTTCAGATGAGGAGTTTTCCGGCAAAGTTAAGGCGGGCGAGTTTTTGGAGCATGCAGGTGTTCACAAGTGGCGGTATGGAACATTACGTAACTCGGTCACCAGCCTTATAGAATCCGGTTTCGATGTCATTATGGATATTGATATTCAAGGCGCTACGCAGATTAGGGCCTGTAGTGATCCGTTAATTTCAAGCCGCCTTGTTGATGTGTTTCTCATGCCTTCTGACACCTTGGAACTGGAGCGCCGTTTGCGAGGACGTGGCAGTGAGAATGATGAGACATTTCGCTTACGCATGGATAATGCCATTAAGGAAATGGAGCATTGGCAGCATTACACCTATCGGATTCTGAGTAGCACTCGTGAACAGGATTACGCTTCATTTAGAGCAATCCTGGATGCTGAGCGTTTGCGGGTGGCAAGGCTATCTTGAGCGTCTAAGCACGGTTCGGATACATTATGCTCAGCAGGCATTATGCTATTTGCGCAATGCGTTTCGGTAAGTAACAACAGCATCCGCAATACTCCTAGATAAGAGGGCAAGGTAGGAAGGGCTGGCAATTTTGCGTGCTTCATCCGGGTTGGTTAGAAAGCCGCCCTCAACAAGTACCGCGGGTTTGTTGATATCGGCAAGGACTGTAAACCGGTCGCGCTTAATACCTCTATCTTCGGCATTGGTCCTTTTCAGGAGGGAAGCATGAATGGCGGTTGCGAGTGCAATATTTTCTGCATCCCGTGCATTTCCGGTAAGCACACTTCCTCTTATACCTCGGGAGTTGTGGGTGCCAGTATCCTTTGGGCTTAGGGCATAGGTTTCTATGCCCTTGGCGGAAGAGTTTCGATAGGCATTGAAATGCAGGGAAATGAATATTGCCTCCGAGATTCGATTGGTAAAATTAACTCGTTCACGAAGGGTTGGAAAGGTATCGTCGGTGCGCGTCATCCGCACTCGGAAACCGCGCCGCTCTAGATCCCGTTTCAGCAAATTGGCAAGCTTCAGGTTAAAGTCCTTTTCATTTCCATACTTGCTTTTACTTCCTGGGTCACTGCCGCCATGACCTGGGTCGATAACTACCGACCTAAATCGTTTGGCACTCTTGATAAAGCTTGGTCGCAAAACCGGGTTGATCAACTTGTCCAGGTCGATACGTGAAAACAAATAATCACGGTCTTTGTAGACAACTGGATAACTCAGTCTGAACAAAATGCGGTTGATATAAAGGTTGTCGGACCCGCCACGGATTTCCATTTCGATTTTCGGGGATAAAAACTTCAGTGTCCCGTTTTTAACGTTTAGAGATGTGAAGCGGTAGAAATCCTTGATATTTTGAGCTGTGACATAATCCCGACCATTGTGCTGGATGACTTTTAGGGCGGCACTCTCTGCTGTCGTAAAGGCACTCGCACAGCAGAGCCCAAGTGCAATTCTTGCCAAGAAAGCGTGCAGGAATGGGGCATTATGGGCCTTAATCATTGGTTTTTGGGCATGTGGCTGTCCTTTTGGGGGGATTGGCAAGCCTTATAGTTGATATTATTATTTCACGAAGACTCAATTAGATTTTGCAAACTTGGGGTCGTTCAGGTTATTTCCGCCCACATGTCTGCCGAGATACCCAAAGCCTACGAGCCAAATGAGGTCGAAGATAAGTGGTTTTCCCGCTGGATCGATGAACGGGCCTTTCATGGAGATTCATCCTCGGGCAAGGATCATTATAGTATTGTCATTCCCCCGCCAAACGTGACAGGGGTCTTGACACTTGGCCATGTCCTTAACAATACCATTCAGGATATACTGGCTAGACGCGCTCGAGCGGAGGGCAGAGAGGTAATGTGGTTACCAGGGACTGATCACGCTGGCATTGCAACCCAATCCAAGGTCGAGCGGCACCTGCGTGAGACGGAGGGCAAGACGCGTCGAGATGTGGGCCGTGACGCATTCTTGCAGCGAGCCTGGGAGTGGAAGGAAAAGCACGGAGGAATCATCATCAAGCAACTTAAGAAGTTGGGGTGTTCTTGTGATTGGGATCGTGAGCGGTTCACAATGGATGAGGATTATTCGCGCCAGGTGCAGGATTGTTTCATTCATTTTTTCAAGAGTGGCCATATCTACCGTGGCAAGCGAATGGTGAATTGGTGCCCGGTTTCTCTAACGGCACTTTCTGATGAGGAAGTCATCATGAAGCCTCGTCGCAGCAAGCTTTACTTTATGCGCTATGAGATTGCTGGGCAGAAGGGAGAATTCCTTGAGATTGCCACTACCAGACCGGAAACCCTAATGGGCGACAGTGCCGTTGCAGTACATCCCGATGATGAACGCTACAGTCATCTTATTGGTAAGTGTGCCATACGTCCGTTTCCCCAGGCCGAAATTCCAATTATTGCTGATGAACACATCGATCCGGAGTTCGGGACAGGTGTCCTGAAGGTGACGCCTGCACATGACAAGGCCGATTTTGACATTGGTGTAAGAAACAATTTGGAAATCATCGATGTACTTAATCCGGACGGCACACTTAATGCACTTGCAGGAGAGGAATTTGAGGGGATGGATCGTTTCAAAGCACGCAAACGTGCTGCCGAGAAGCTTGATGAGATGGGTCTTTTGATCCGTGTTGAGGAATATGAAAACAGTGTTGGATACAGTGAACGTGCAGATGTGCCGGTTGAACCGCGTATTTCCATGCAGTGGTTCCTTAAATATCCTGGTGTTGAACAATCAACTGCGGCTGTTGCCGGGCGTGAGATCAAGTTTCGTCCTGAACGCTGGGCCAAGACGTATGCTCACTGGATGGAAAATATTCAGGACTGGTGCATCAGCCGTCAGTTATGGTGGGGCCACCGTATTCCTGTCTGGTATCGAAAAGACCGCGCGGAGGCATTGCAGAATGCAGAATCACTCGACAACGAAACTGCAGGGGAGGATCTCCATGTTAGCTTAGAGCCGCCGGCAGATCCCGAAAACTGGGTGCAGGATGAAGATGTCCTTGATACTTGGTTTAGCTCCTGGCTATGGCCATTTGCAACCATGGACGAGGCAGCAAAGGCGAAGTTTTACCCGACTACCGACCTCGTGACCGGCCCGGACATTATTTTCTTCTGGGTCGCCCGGATGATCATGGCCGGCTATGAGTTTACTGGTCAGAAACCGTTTGCTAATGTCTTTTTTACCAGCATTATCCGGGACAAGGAAGGCAGGAAAATGTCGAAGAGCCTCGGCAATTCGCCAGACCCGCTTGACCTCATTGATAAGTATGGCGCGGATGCCTTGAGGTTTTCCATCATGCGAATTGCGCCAACCGGTACGGATGTGCGGTTCATTGAGAACAGGAAAAAGGAAAAAGATAGTGGGAATGAGGAAAGTGAATGTCCGCAGGTTGAAGAGGGGCGTAATTTTGCCAACAAGCTTTGGAATGCCTGCCGGTTTCGCCAGATGCAGGGAGGGGAAAGCAGCCGTAATGCTGGAGCAGTCGGTGAAGAGCTGGATTACCTCAGTATTTATGATCTTGATATCCTCGCCAAGCTTGATTCTCTTGCTGAGGATCTCAAGCGTTCCTATGAGGGCTACAAGTTTCAGGAAATAGCGAGCCGGCTTTACGATTTTTTCTGGAGCGAGTTTTGTGATTGGTATTTGGAATCTATAAAACTTCACTTGCGTGAAGATGTTGATCCAGCGGTGCGCTCACGGGCTCTGCTGGTCTTTGATACTGTATTGTTGCGGTACTTGCCGCTTCTGCATCCCTTCATGCCGCATATCACAGAGGAACTCTGGGAGAAACTTGGCTTTGCCCAAGAAGGAGAACTGCTGATGCTAAGTCAGCTTGCGCCTGACCCGTTGTTGGCTGGAATCAATTCTCAAAGACTTGAGGAGGTTCAGCAGCGAACAACGGCAGTCCACGAGGCAACAGGGCGTGCCCGCCATATCAAGGCCCAGTACAACCTTGCTGCAAATCGTAATGTGAAGTTTTTCCTAGAGCCGTCCGTGGACTGGGTGACAGAAGAGATTGAAACGCTTAAGTTCCTTTGCGGTGCTGGGCAAATAGACATGGCTGAGGGGTATGAGGCACCTGCAGGAACACCCGCATTCCTCACACCGCTAGGCAAAATGTATATGCCCCTCGAAGGCTTGGTTGATATTGAGGCGGAACGGGAACGCATTTCAAGGGAGCAAAAAAAACTGCAGAAGGATATGGATCAGGTGGTCGCCAAGTTAGCCAATGCCAATTTTATCGAGCGTGCGCCGCAGGATGTTGTTGAGGAAACCAAAACACGGCGGGAATCCCTAAAGGCAAGTATTGAACAACTTGATGAGATGCTCGAAAACCTTTCCTGATATTAAGGTAATGTGCAGCAGCAAAAGATTAATTT
>CALCSP010000748.1 GCA_937893785.1 uncultured Verrucomicrobiales bacterium | reverse complement strand
TTACCCGGCAGAGGATTTGTAATGAGATTGCTGGGCTTAAAAAATCGTCAACCGTATAAGACAGTGGGGGCGGGTTGCTGACTTAACGTAATGCGATGGTTTTATGTAGCTGGCGAGAATGCAGCGCGGATTGCTTCAGCCAGATCGTCGTCCTGCCAAGTAAATACAGTGCGGAGGTCAATACGATATAGTTTATCTGAGGTATAGCCCACGACCGGTTTTTTTCCATAGCGCAGGCGCTTGGCGATTGCGCTCAGCGACATTTTTTCAGGCTTAATGTCAAGAGTGATAGAGGGGATTGCAGATTTCGGCATAGTTCCTCCCCCGATCCGTGACTCGCCTTCTCCAATGGTTAACTCTGCGGAAAGTTCGCTAATTGATGAAATGATTTTCTCGGCTCGTTCACGCAGTGCTTCCATCGGTGTCGCTAGCATATTAAGCAGGGGAACGTCCGTATTGCCCTTAAGGTAGGATGTGGTTACCTCTTCAAGCATTGAGAGGATAAGCTTGTCACATCGCAGCGCCCGGTAGAAAGGCTCTTTCTTGATGCCGGCAACGAGGTCGCTACGCCCAGCAATAATTCCCGCTTGAGGCCCTCCCAATAGCTTGTCACCACTAAAGCAGACAAGGTCGACGCCTTGGTCAATAATTTCTGCGGGGGTGGGTTCGTGTTCAACTGGACCAAATTCCTCGGTATTGACCACTGCGCCGCTGCCAAGGTCTTCACAGAATGGGATGCCCTTTTCTCTAGCCAGAGTGGAAAGTTCAGTGGTCTGGGCATTCTCTACAAATCCCCCCATAAAAAAATTGCTCTGATGAACCTTTAAGATCATCGCAGTTTCTTCAGAGATTGCTTCACGATAGTCGGCAAGGGTTGTTTTGTTGGTGGTGCCGATTTCATGAAGCGTGGCGCCACTGGCAAGAAGGATGTCGGGGATGCGGAACCCTCCACCAATTTCGACGAGCTGGCTGCGCGAGATAATCACCCGGTGACGGCCTGCTCGAACGAAGTGGCGAAGGATAAGTACCAATGCAGAGGCGCAATTATTCACTGTGGTGGCTGCTTCAGCACCGCAGAGGTGAGCTAGTGAATGCTCAAGGAAACCGGCCCGCTTTCCGCGTTCACCGGTGTTAAGGTCAAGTTCAAGGTTGTTGTAGCTAGTGGCAATTTCGGTGAGCCTTTCAGCACTCCTATTAGGAAGAGGGGAGCGGCCGAGGTTGGTGTGGATGAGTACGCCGGTGCCGTTTATGACAGCAACTAGGCGAGTGCGGGAAAGAGTGGCCAGTTTTCGATCGATTTGTTGTACGACTTCCTCAAACGGAGGGATTTCCTCCTCATTGTTTCTCAAGTCAGCAATTTCTTCACGCACGCTGGCCAGCACTACAGGCCGTGGCAGCTGTTCGTGTGTGCCAATTGCCTGCAATATTTTCTCAACAGCTGGCAGTCTACTTAGGTCTTTACCCATTGCGGTGGATACCATGTGCCATAATTCGTTACACTTCCAGCAGGATCATATGGTTTCCCGGCATCTAATCCTTTTACTGTATAAAAAAATTCGAATGTTTGCTACTCCAGCCTTAGTATTTATCTACTGAATATGCGTATCCAGTGTCCATCCTGTTTCATTGAGGTCGAGGCGTCTGGTGCCCGTGTTGGTGATCAAGGTCAGTGTGCAAGCTGCGGGGGTGATTTTATTGTCACGGAAGCTTCTAAAGATGGTGTTGAGTTTCTCAAATCCGGAGATCTTTCGATAAGTGATATAGAATGTCCGGTGTGCACAACCAAGGTGAAGGTCAATTCTGAAAACCTTGGTAAAAAGGGGCGATGTGAGAGGTGTTATTCCAAGTTTATAGTGCCGGAAGACAGTGGTGGTGTCGTTGAAATTATTGAGCGAGGTCGATTACCAATATCAAAGTTGAATTGTCCGGTCTGTTCGACTGTGGTCAGGGTGAGTTGGGTCAATCTCGGGAAAAAGGGAAGGTGTGAGAATTGTCATTCCAAATTTATTGTCCCCGAGAAGAAGGGGGAGGAGATTAAAATGATTGAGCGAGGGGCTGCTTATGGTCACAAGGTGGATGAGCGTATACCAAGGGAAACGGGAAGTATCCCGCCAGATTAATGAAAAAGATAAATGGCACTGTGTGTTAATTTTTCATTTTTTGGTGGAGGCTTGATGAAACACAATTGTTACAACTCACAGCTTGTAATATTTGGAAAGCGAATGAATTACTCTGGAAAACAGGTGTGAGTTTCGTGCTTACCTCTTTACAGGATTAGCCTGTTTAAAATTCAATGCTGTTGGCAAATTCGCATCAGCACACAGGCAATGAAAAAGTTTATGCTCTTCTTGCCTGACAAAGTGGCGTGACTGGGCAAGTTAAGAGTGTAGTGATGACAGAACGCCCCTTCATACATGACGACTTTATCCTTGGGAATGAGACGGCTCGAAGATTGTATCATGAACATGCCTGTCAAATGCCGATCATTGACTACCACTGTCATCTTCCCCCTGCTGAGGTGGCTGAAGACCGGCGCTGGAACAGCATCACTCAGGCATGGCTCGGGGGAGATCATTACAAGTGGCGGGCGATGCGCTCCAATGGGATTGATGAGCAACTGATCACAGGGGAGGCGGGAGAGTGGGAGAAGTTTGAAGCATGGGCACAAACAATGCCCAGATTGCTTGGCAACCCCCTTTATCATTGGAACCAGCTTGAGCTGGCTCGTTATTTTGGCATCTTCGAACTTTTGAGTCCGCGCAATGCGCGTGACATCTATGAGCGCTGTAACTCGGTATTAGCTGAGCCTGAATTTTCTGCCCGTGGTCTGATTCAGAAATCGCGAGTAGTTGCTATATGCACCACAGATGATCCCTGTGATTCACTGGAGCACCATACAGCCATTGCAGGCGATGATTCTATTCCTACCAGAGTACTGCCGGCATGGCGGCCGGACAGAGCGATGATGCCGGAGCTTGGCGTAGATTTTAATAATTGGGTAGATGCACTTGGTGCATCTGCAGATATTGATGTAGGAAGTTTCAATTCTTTCATGGAGGCATTGTGTAAACGGCATGATTTTTTCCATGCGCAGGGATGCCGCCTCTCTGATCACGGTATCGAGGCGTTTCATGCCGAGGATTATACAGCTGGGGACATCGATAATATTTTTGACAAGGTGAGATCCGGTAAGGGTTTATGTAGCGTTGAGGTTGCCCAATTTAAGTCGCATATGCTTTATGAGTTTGGTGTCATGGATGCCGAGAAATCTTGGGTTCAACAGTATCACTTTGGGGCATTACGCAACAACTCGGCCAGGCTATTCAAACAACTCGGTAGTGATATAGGATGCGACTCTATTGGAGATTGGCCGGTTGCATTACCGATGTCTCGTTTGTTTTCTCGTCTAGACCTTGAGGGCAAATTGGCGAAGACCATCCTGTATCCTATCAATCCCCGCGACAATGAACTGGTTGGTGCGATGATCGGTAATTTTCAGGATGGCACCAGTGCAGGCAAGATACAGATGGGCAGTGGATGGTGGTTTAATGACCAGATGGATGGAATGATTCGCCAAATGGAGGCGCTGGGCCAACTTGGTCTGCTTTCGCGGTTTGTAGGCATGTTGACTGACAGTAGGTCTTTCTTGAGCTTTACCCGGCATGAGTATTTTCGTCGCATTCTCTGTAACAAGTTAGGATCTGAGATGGAGTCAGGTCTACTTCCCAACGATGAGCAGCTCGTGGGGGCAATGGTCAGGGACATAAGTTACAATAATGCCGCTGAGTATTTTGATTTCGGCGTGGAGCAATTGGGTTAGCAGGTTTATAATCACTTTATGCCTCACGCCCCCATGAGGATTGCCTTACTCTCGATCCTGATTTCAGGAACAGTTTTTTGCCAAGAGGTATTCATCAATGAATTCCACTATGACAATAGTGGAGGGGATGTCGGCGAGTTTGTTGAGGTTGCAGGACCAGCAGACACCAATCTCGCCGAGTATGAGCTCATTTTTTATAATGGTTCCAATAACCGAGTTTATAAGTCCTTGGCACTTGAGGGCGTGATTCCTAATGAGGCGGCAAGTGGGTTTGGAGCGCTGGCATTCATGACCAGCGGAATCCAAAACGGGGCACCTGACGGGATTGCTCTGATAAAGGATGGAGATGTATTGCAGTTTATCAGTTACGAAGGCGAATTCAGTGCGGAGGATGGACCGGCAATCGGCATGTCGGCAACGGATGTGAGGGTCAGGGAAGCGTCCACCACACCGGTTGGCAGTTCAGTGCAGTTGATCGGCAGCGGATCAGAGTATGATGATTTTAGTTGGAATGATCCACGGGAAGAAAGCCCCGGAAAAATTAATGATGGTCAGGAGTTTCTGGGGGGCGGGCAACCAATGATCAGCCTTAGCGTTCACCCTGATCTTTTTTTTGAGGACGATGGGAATAATGCTGCTATTGCTCGACTGATCCTAACTCCGACACCAACCGAGCAAACTAGGGTTGAGCTGTCTAGCGACCATCTAACTTCGCGGATTACATACCCAAAAGAAGTGATCGTTACGACCTCTGGAGTCGTGGAATTTCCAGTCGGGGTAGTTGCGGACGGAGTTGCATCGGGGATTCAAACTTTGCGCTTAACAGCGGTGGATCCTGAAGGTGTTTATGAAACGTCGACGACGGAAGTCACCGTGTTTGACGTGGATCCGCCTCTTGCTCGTGGAGTAGCCATCAGGGTGGCGTGCTATAATCTCAAAAACGGTGTGGGGTCGAGAGGGAGTGCTGAATACCAAGCAGTATTATCAATTTTAAGGCGCTTGGACCCGGATGTGATTGTTTTTAGCGAAGCGGATCCAGACGGGAATTTTGCCGATCTTAGATCATTGATTGGAGATTTGGGAATGCCTACCGGTTCGGATTATTTTTCCACGACCGGTGATGCTTTCTTGAATGACAGTTATGACAGTGGTGACTTTGGTGGTGGTCAAGCGCTAGCAGTGGCTAGCATTTGGCCTATTAAATCAACAGTGCAGATCGGCAGGGGAGATCCCGGGAGACGGGAATTAGCCAGATTTCCATTATTTGTTGAGGTTGATGTGCCTGGATTGGAAAAAGATCCCGGTTTTGTTGCAGTTCACCTCAAGGCCGGCAATACCGATGCCGATAATTTTAGGCGAGCTGTCGAAGCTTTGCGTATAAAGGAGTTTCTTGACGCAAATGCTTATTCTGGCACCGATCGCAATCTGTTCGTGCTTGGTGATCTTAATGAAGACTTTGAGGATCTGCTGCCTGCAACCTATTCGAGTAATATTAATACTCTGACTCATGTTTTTGCAGATGGGTCGACTTTGCCCGCTTCCTATATGCTTGGTGCAGATATTGCACCTCCGAACGGGCGGCTTCTTGAATACCGTAACTTTCCAGTTCCTGCGTTTGAACCGGTCGCGATAAGAGTAGTGGATTCCCGGCAGCTAGATGGTGCCCGGCGCACCTATAACGTGATGGGTGATGCTCGGATAGATTATATCCTAGTGAGTGATTTCACCGCAGCTAATGCTTTGGTGCAGACTGAAGTCTATAACAGTATTCTGGATTTTCGACATGACGGGCTACCAAAAGTAGGCAATCTCCCCAATGGCGGGGCAAGTTTTACTGCGAGTGATCACCACATTGTATTTGGAGACTTCGCGTTGGAGTCGGCTCCACAGATTTTTGTGTCATTGGAAACGGAGGCAATCGATGAGAGCAGTAAGGAATTACTTACTGGTTCTGTGAACATATTTCCAGCTCCGGAGAAGGAAGTGAGTGTCGCCTTAATAGCAGATCGCTCACGATTGAGTCTCCCGGGTAGCTTGGTTGTGCCTGCCGGCGGAGGGACGGTGAATTTCCGGTTCTCTTCGGTTAATCGGGGCAGAATTCTTGCGGATAGAAGCTTAAGGATTACAGGCCGTGCTCCGGGCCATGCTTCGGGGCACGGGTTTGTTCACTTAAGAGGTGATAAGGCATCCGGACAGGTGCTAATCAGCCAGTATGTTGAACCACCAAGCGGAGGTTCTCCAAAGGCCATTGAGCTCGTTAACAACAGTGGTGAGGTTATTCATTTCGGGCAATACCCGATGGACATTTTCTGGGCGCCAAACGGAACTGGGGATCTTAGTCATGTCTTGGTGCTTGCCTCCGGGTTCCTAAATCCAGGTGAAGTTCTGGTGATTGGTGGCGAAGAGGTTGCCCAATACCTACGTGACCAAGGTATGATAGCAGCTTGGGACGGGGCTTTCAGTGACCTAGATGAGGGCTATACTTTTTATGATCCAGAGGGGCAGGTCAGTTTTATTAAGCAGACTCTTTTTTTCAATGGTGATGACGCCCTCTTGATCAAACTTGGTTCGATCCTTGCTGATACTTTTGGAGTTCCTGGTGAGGATCCCGGTTTTCAATGGAGTGGTGGAGGGGTATCTTCAGCTAACCAGAATATTGCTCTCAGGGATGACGTGGCAACCGGCACTAAAGGATTTGCTGATCCCAGTTTGCGTTTCTTCAGGGTAGGCATAGGTGATGAGCTTGAGGGATTGGGTGTAGCTCCATTATTAAGGGATGACTATATGGACTGGGCTTTATCTTATGGGCTTACCGGTGTTGACGCTGCACCAACTGCAGATCCTGAAAGTGACGGTGCGACCAACCTTCTTGAGTATGCCTTTGGTGGAGAGCCACTGCTTTTTGATCCCCGGGTCGATACACATCCTGTCATATTATCCGTGCTAGGGGAGCATTATTCCGCGATTGAGTTTTCCCGTCCCCTGAAAACCGGGCGCTTGGAGTATTTGCTAGAAAAATCTGATGATTTGCTTCATTGGTCGCCGGTAGGTAAAATTCTCCACGCAAGGGCAGCAGGCGATGACGGCAGAACAGAGCGGGTTATTTATCGGCTCACAGAGCCTTTGACGGATGAACCCGTTTTCTTACGGCTTTTGGTGCTTTTGCCTTAATTTCGGCTCCGTCATCGCTCCGGCTTGGGGTATCGAGCTTAATTGGTTTAGTGATAAATCGATTTTAGACACCTTACGCATTCAAACAGTTCATTGTAATGACTTTAAAGCAAGTTAGTTACGAGCTTGTGAAAAATTTCACAAATAGCGCTTGCGGGATGATTGAAGCATTTAATACTAAACGAGAAGGATTATTAGCATGTGAGGCCGTTCAAATGGCCTGTTCTTGAGCCCCAAATGGCAGAAAAACTGCAGCAGTTTGAGTCACCGGATACGGCAGGCAAGGCCGCTCAGGCGCTTGAGGCGTATCAGCAGACAACTGATGACTTGGTTGGCGAAAAATTGACACTGAACATGGGGCCCTCGCACCCCGCCACCCATGGGGTTTTAAGATTGGTGCTTGAGCTCGATGGCGAAGTTATTACAAAGGCTGAACCGGATATTGGTTATCTGCATCGCGGCGATGAAAAGATCGCCGAGAACATGCATTACAACCAGTTTGTTCCCTATACTGACAGATTGGATTATCTGGCTCCGCTTGCCAATAATGTTGCGTATGCATGTGCCGTCGAAAAGCTGATGGGCTGGGAATTGCCGCCTCGCGGTAAGGCTGTGCGTATCCTTTGTTGTGAGCTGGCTCGTATTTCTGCGCATCTTCTTGGCATCGGATGTTATGCGATGGACGTCGGGGCGATGACCGTTTTTCTGTATACCTTTACCCAGCGTGAGACTGTCTATAACCTGTGTGAGCAGATTTCCGGTGCAAGGTTCACCACAAGCTATACCCGCGTTGGCGGTCAGACTCATGACATTACTCCGGAAATTATTAGTGCCGTCGAGAAATTCTGTAATGAGGTGAGTGAAGCGATTGATGAAGTTGATAACCTTTTGTCGCGTAACAAGATATTTCTTGATCGATCCAAGGATGTTGGAGTGATTTCGCGCGAGGATGCCATCGGCTACGGACTCACGGGGCCAAACCTGCGAGCATCAGGTGTCGAATTCGACATGCGCAAGAATCATCCTTATCTCGGATATGAGGACTTGGATTTTGATATTCCTGTGGGCGAGGTAGGTGACAGTTATGACAGATACCTTGTCCGCATGGAGGAAATGCGGCAAAGCGTTTCCTTGTTGCGGCAACTATGCAGCAAGATGCCGGAAGGGCCGATTAACGTAATAGATCCCAAGGGGGCTTTGCCCGAAAAGGAGCGTGTGTTGATGAGTATGGAAGAACTGATTCATCACTTCATTGTGGCCACTCAGGGAATCGATGCTCCAGAGGGTGAGGTTTATTTTGGGGCTGAGAACCCGAAGGGAGAACTTGGTTTTTACATTAACTCAAAGGGCGGAGGTGTACCACACCGTTTGAAGATTCGTAGCCCTTCTTTTGCCAACCTAAGTATCCTGCCGAAGCTGCTGCCCGGGCACATGGTTAGCGACGTGGTCGTGATCCTTGGGAGCCTTGATTTCGTAATGGGGGAGTGTGATCGCTGAAGACCGATGGAAGTCACGAAGGAACTTGATGAAAAGGCTGATGAAGCCATCAGTCATTACCCCGCTGATCAGAAAAGGAGCGCGGCCCTGCCGTTGTTGCATCTCGTTCAACAGCAGTTTGGTTTTATCAGTGATGACGCTGTATCGTGGGTCGCTCGTAAATTGGAACTTGAGCCAATCAAGATCCTTGAGCTTGTGACTTTCTATCCGGGGTTGCGCCAGAAGGCACCTGGTAAATATCATATTCGGGTTTGCCGGACATTATCCTGCGCTATGTCTGGTTGTTATGAGACCATGGAGAGGATTTGTGAAATTGCCGGAATTGACCGAAGCAATGTTTCCCATCATGATCCTATTGCGGTTTCCGCTGATGGGAAATTCAGTATTGAGTTTGCCGAGTGTCTGGCCAGTTGCGGGACGGGGCCGGTATGTCTGGTAGGGGACGATTTTCACGAGGAAGTTAAGCCGAAGGATGCCAAGGCACTGTTGGCGAAATACAAGTGATGGCTGAACCAAGATACATTACAGGCAAAAAACCTCATGCGCGCGAGAAGCGGATGATTTTCCGCAACGTGGATCGTGCAGGGTGGAATCCCTCCATTGAACGATACATTAAGGACGGGGGCTACAAGACACTCAAGAAGAGCCTCAAGTTAAAGCCAGATGAGGTGACTGATGAGGTGAAGGCATCCGGTTTGCGCGGTAGGGGAGGTGCAGGGTTCCCGACTGGAGTGAAATGGGGGTTTATTCCGCCTAATAATACAAAACCTGTTTACTTAATTTGTAATGCGGATGAATCCGAACCAGGAACCTTTAAGGATCGATATATTATTCATCAGGATCCCCACCAGCTCATCGAGGGTATTTTGATTTCTAGTTATGCGGTTGGTGCAAAGGTTGCCTATATCTATATCAGGGAGGAGTTCCCGGAGGGGGCTATTATTCTTGAGAATGCCATTGAAGAGGCTCGCAAGGCTGGTCTACTAGGCAAGGGGATAGCGGGAACCGGCTTTGAGTGTGAGATATATGTTCATCGTGGAGCTGGGGCTTATATTTGTGGTGAGGAAACCGGTTTAATTGAGTCCTTGGAGGGCAAGCGACCGTATCCACGTATTAAACCTCCTTATTTTCCAGCTGCTCTCGGTTTGTATATGTGCCCAACCATCGTCAACAACGTCGAGTCACTTTGTCATGTTAAGCATGTCATGGAGATGGGTGGAAAGCAATATGGGCAACTTGGCACGCCAAGGAATACGGGAACACGTATTCTTTGTGTTAGCGGAGATGTTCAGAAGCCAGGGTATTTTGAAATTGAGGTTGGCAAATTGACCATGGGCGAGCTGATCGAGGACTTGTGTGGTGGAATGAAAAAAGGGCGCAAGCTTAAAGCAGTAATTCCAGGCGGTTCTTCAGCTAAAGTGCTCCGAGCTGGTGAAACCTATACTATAAGAGATGGCGATCAGGAGAAGAGTATTGGCTTGAATGACATTCCTATGGATTTTGATACATTGGCAGCTTGCGGATCAATGGCGGGATCAGGTGGAGTCATTGTGATGGATGA
>CALCSP010000747.1 GCA_937893785.1 uncultured Verrucomicrobiales bacterium | reverse complement strand
TGTCGTCCACCCGGAAAAAATCTGGCGTAATATCGGTGCTCGTGAAGGAGATGCGCTTGTCCTAACCAAGGCAATCGGAAGCGGGGTGCTATTCAATGCCGAGCTAAAGGGCAAACTGAAAGATCCCGAGGCATTTAATGCATGCATTAAAAGTGTCACTGCTCTGAACAAGACCGCCGCGGAGATTTTCGCACAATTCGAGGTTCATGCGGCGACCGATATCACCGGCTTCGGCCTAGCTGGACACGCCCTCGAGATGGCACAGGGCTCCGAGGCTGCACTGACCATCGATCTGGATGCCCTGCCTGTGATGGCACAGGCAATAGAAATGTACCAAGCGGGTGTCACGACAGGGGTCAACAAGCATAATCGCGAGAAAACCATGCCGCACTTACGCCTTGAGCAATCTGCGGCACTGGAAAGGCAAGAGATCCTCTTTGATCCGCAGACCAGTGGTGGGCTTCTTGTTGCCCTTCCGGAAAAGCAAGCTGATGAAGCCCTTGGCCAGCTGCACCAGTCCGGGCTTGATCAGGCAGCTATTGTCGGCCACACGAGCCAGCACGAGGATAAAACCCACCTTTTTATCAAATAAAAAGTCTCTCCGCCTGGGGGCTATTGCGCATTATCCGCAGGGATAATCTTTTCAGTCCCGTATGCCATACTGGCCTGAACAGGAAAGCTGCAGATGCACCCTGAACTTCCCTCCGGCACAAGTAGGAGTCCATTGGCGGGAATAATGTTTATCCAGCACCCGGGCCGGGTGGCCGTGGTGATCCAGTTTTGCTTCCTGCTCTTTAAGTCAAACTCAGTGGGATGTCCGGCCCGATAGTAGAGCTTATTGGAGGAAGCGCTGATTGCCCCGCATCCACCCCCTCCCTGCCTAGCAAAGGAAAAGAGTATTTTGCCGTCAGTCAGGTTAAACACCTTTGGTTCCACGATCAGCCGATTCCCTGCAATCACAGGGTGTAGGTCCTGTTCCCCGTGGGTTAGGTTTGTCTTTCTGCCGGTATCAAAGCCATGCTTCCACATGATTTTTCCATTGCTGGATTGCATCACTTCCACCCCATAATGAAGGGTAGGGCTCTTTGGGGGTCCTGGTCGCCCACTCCCTTGCTCCGGGGATACTTCCCCGTCAGAAGGGTCTGGAGCAGTCAATTTATTGACCGAGTGAACTGACACTAGGGAACCTTCACTGGCAGATAGATAAAATGTCTGCATTCCGGAATCCGGCAAATTCATCGACCGCCGCCACAATGGACGCCCATCGGCAATATTGAGCGCCACCAATTGAGCTCCCTTTCCGCCAGCCAACTGGTCATACGCCCAGCGGCCCGCCTTTGATTTTTCCTTTTCACCTTTTTGTGGTACAAGGACTCGACGCATTGTCTCAGGGTTGCCACTCTCAAGAAAAAACAAAGTTCCTTTTTCAATACAAATGGAAGGATTGGCAATAGCTCCACGAGGACGATACTCCCAGATTTGCCTGCCGGACTTCCAGTCAACAGCAAAAAGGCGCCGGCTGCACACAACACGCTTATTGTCGCCGTAACCTCCCTCCCAAATTGCAGCATAGCTTAATTCCCTCCGCACAGCTCCTTTTTCAACTGCAGAACCAACCAGCACGTCATCAACAACTGCAAGGTATCCCCATTCTTCATCAGGGGAACGCACGGAGAGCTTCCGCTCGGTAGACCCGTCAGCCGAATCAATAACTAGGCAATTCGCACCACTGGCAGCAAAAACTCGCCCACCCCGTGACCCGATGGCAAGATTCCCGCAGTCACGTAACATCGAAGCACGCATGAAAAGGGGAAGTTCCCGCTTCCACAAAACAGTGCCGTTATGCGCGTCTAGGCCAAAGAGTTTATCCCGCCCCGGGACAAAAAGATAACCACCCGCCGCAAGGGGAGGGGGTGCACGCAAATGACGGTCTACCATATGCTCAGGACCGGGACGGCCAAACCAGCGAAGGCGCATCCTGCCATCCACGAGAGTATCATTACTGGAAGCCGTATTGCTGACATCTGCATAGGCATGCGTCCAGCTCCCAGCACCATCAGGAATCTGACCTATAAGAGTTTCTTTGCCGAAAACGGCAATGCCGTCCCAAGGGCGCAGTAGCCGCTGAAGTTCCCCGACAGGAACCCTTGCAGCTTCACTACCATTGGTTACAAGATTAAAAATACCATCCACAAATGGCAAACTCTTGAAATCCTCCACCTCCTGCAGCGCCACACTACCACGCCTACCTTCCTCACTTTTCATGGCTCCATAAAGGCCAAGATCAAGGAATTCATTACGCAACCGGGCAATGCGCTCCTTGTCCCTATCAATACCCAGAACGTGCAACCGGGTTTGCTGAACAAGCGCATGGATGAGAGAACTATTCTCCACACCCACGACCAGCGCATAACCCTGTTGCCTTGGAAGTTTACCGGTCAGCTCCTCAACGAAAGACGCAGTCGCACTGTCGATAACTGTTGCTGGCTTGTCCCGGTCTGATTCCCGATGTCTCTGCAGCCCGAGTCGCGCTCCGAAGGCATAAATGCTCCCATTGGTTGTACTGACAAACAACTTACCACCGGCAACGGCAAGGCCACGGGCAGGGGAATCAACCTGAGCCTCCCAGAAGGGAATGGCACTACCGTGCTTGAAAGCCGCAACACTGTCATTTCCACCAGCCACGATAAGTTCCCTAGTCCGCACAAGTGCATGGGGAAACTTGGCCCGCACTGACTTGGGCAGAGTATTCTCAAATGAAGCGGATTTTTTACCACCGGTGACCTTTGCCACTCTTGAGAACACCTTATTGTTCGAGGTCCGTCCCGCTTGGGCAAAGATTTCTCCACCGTCTTCAAAAATGTAACCCTGCGGACTGAAATTCACCGGCTTTTCATCTAGAATCCGGCCATCACGCAGGTCCACGGAGCAATAATAACTCCCCTCTCCAGGGAACAACCCGGCACCAAAATAGCCGGTGTTGCCTTTCACCAGAATACCGGTGCGCAGCGGCCAAACACTCATGATGCGCCCATTGCCGGGCAGACGCCTATCAGTAACTGATGAGGGTCGTGTCTTCCACTGCAAGATACCTTCATCTGCCGACAGACAATAAAGCGCACCATCATCGCAGCCAAAAATCACACGGTCATCACTGACTGTCGGCGCCAGTCGCACAGGACCACCAGCGCAAAAAGTCCACAGCAACCGCCCAGTCTTTGCATTAAGGCACCGCACTCCATCATCGGCAGAGGAAGCAAAAAACAATCGCCCCCCCGAAACCACCACATCATGCACCCAGTCAAAGGTGACCTTCGGCGTTTCGGGACTGTCACGCCGGCGCCAATGGTCGCTTTGTGCGGTACCCGGCCAAGCCGGAGCTGGTCGCTTTTGTGGATAATAAACCCAAAGTGGGCGCCCGGAGGGATGCAGGGTAACGCTTCCTGGAGCCCTTCCACTTCTCATGTTGTCACTCATCCATGTTGCCCAATCATCATCCTTTCCGGGTCGCACAGGAACCGAAGACTCCACCCCCGGGAACTGGTTCTTACGCGCTGAAAACCGCGCGGCAATTTCCTCCTCATCTAATTGTCTGTGCCAGACCGAAATCCCGGCAAGCTTTCCGCTAAAAGGGAAAAAGTCATTCTCATCACGATAAGCTCCAATGGTATAAAAGAGCTGATCGGGTTGCAGTATTGCCCCGCGCTGGGTTTTACTTTGGGCACTTAACTTGCCATCAACATACAGTTGCTGATTGCCCGTTCCGTCATAGGTGGCCACCAAGTGATACCATTCCTTCGTGATAAATGTGGAACCGGAATTGAGGTAGGTGATACGCCGCACTCCCTCAGTAGCCAGGCCAAAACAAAAATGGTTTCCCCGATACCCCATTACCCAGCCCATCTCCTGATTTCCAGTGTCACGCACGGCACCAATGATACCTCCCCAATCAAGGATTGAATCCACCTGCACCCAAGCCTCAACCGTTATAGCACCAACCGGTAAGCGAGCCTTATCTAGGTCTGTGGTCAGCAGGATTCCTCCGGTTTCTGCATCTTGTTCGACCTGAGAGGCAGGTTTGAGTTCCATATACTGCAACCCATCCTCATCCAACATACGGAAATCCCCTGAAATCCTGCCTTTTAAATCTCCCCTGAAGGCTTGGAGTTCGCGACCATCAATGCTATCCGCCCCAAAGACCCACTGCTGCACAGGGTCCAATCCGTCAAGGTATTGGCGGTCCACCTGCGACAACTGGTCCCTACGAACATTGATGAGACGATCATTAATTGTCTTGAGGACCACCTCCTCATTACCCGCAAAAACCAGTCGCGCATCAATCCTAGAGCCGCCCGAGGAAATCCAGTTTCTTGTTTCATCAGCAACTGCCGTAAGCAGAAGGAAAATGCCCGAAGCAACCAGTTTAAGAATCCACTTCATCACTCAAGCACAAACGAACAACCTGACCAAAAGGCCAGGACCATTCAGGGAAAATATGGCCATTGATGGCGGGAAATTAAAGCCCGAAAGCACGCTGCATCTGCTCGCGCACCTTCTTGAGGCGCTCCAAACCGCCTCCCCCCACCTCGGCTGTCGCCCAGCCCGTAAATGCGATCTCGCCAAGGGCCTTGCGTACATCCGCCCAAGGGAGGTCACCTTCACCAATCTCGGTAAACTTACTGTTCGCCCTGCTGAAACCCTTGACATCTAGTTTCACGCAACGGTGACCAAATTCACGAATCCACTCACCGGGTTGACCGTATTTCCAGTGGTTTCCAATATCGAAATACTGACCGACCCACGGGCTGTTGAAGCTATCAATAAACTGAACATGTCGCTCAGCACTCTGCTCAGGAGGGGCAGCATGGTCATAGAACATCTGGTTCCAAACATTTTCAAAAAGGATTGGCTGCCCCAGTGATGCGGCGAGCGGAATCAGTTTTTTAATACCCTGCCGGCAACGCTCCTCGATTTCCTGTGCCGGACCATCCCCACCCCTGCCAACAACAATCAGGACACCATTACCACCTGCAGCATGGGAGACACGAATACAATGGGCAATATTGGCATGCGCCGTTTCGCGATCCGCCTGATTCTTGCTGGTGAGACGCTTACTCCAGTGCGCATGATTAATCGCATTATGCACAAAGACCCCGGATTCCTGCACCGCCTCCATAGCCGCTTGAGCCGTGTGTTCACCCGCCTGATCAAAATCCACACCATCAAGCCCCGCATCGCCAGCAAGGCTAAGGCGTTCGGCCAATGTCAATGGCTTGCCGTTTAACTTCTTAGGGATCATGCCCAGCTTCACTGAGAGCAGAATGCCCTTACCCTCAGGCGGGCTGACAATCCGCCTTGTTTGGACATCGGCATCATCATCGGCTGCTTTCCCCAATGTGGGAAGTGCCAGCGAAGCAGTCCCGGCGGCAATCAGTTTGCGCCTTGAAAGAGAAAAAGAAGATTCTAAAGGAGGTTTCATGATTCTGATTGTTAACTCAGTCATGATTGCCCGACAAGCCTGCAATGCAGGATAATACAACAACGAGATATCGTTCTGTTGCCCTCAACCAGTTAAAATCAAGTGAATCAGGCTAGACAAAGGCTAAAGCAGCCGCAAAATCATTATTATGATCCGAATCCCATTACTTCTGGCAGCCTCCTCCATTACTCTGTCAATAACGGCTGCGGCAGACAAATCCGGAACTGCCACAGGTATGGTCTACCACGACTTGAACCGTAATTCCATTCATGACGAAAATGAGCCCGGTCTTGAGGGAATTTCAGTCTCAAACGGACGGGAAATAGTCAAGACCAATGCCGTGGGGCAATGGCAGCTACCGCACGATGATGACACCATCTTCTTCGTGATTAAGCCCTCCGGCTGGATGACTCCGGTAAATAAACACCAACTCCCTCAGTTCTTCTATATTCACAAACCCGCAGGATCACCAAAAACATTCCGCTACAAGGGCGTCGATCCTACCGGCCCATTGCCTAGGTCTATTAACTTTGCACTCCACAAAACGGATGAACCGACTGAGTTCAAGGCGATCTTCTTTGGCGACCCACAACCATCAAACATTGAACAGGTTGATTACATCAAGCACGACATTATCGAGGAACTGGTCGGCACAGATGCCAGATTCGGGGTCACGCTTGGCGATATCATGTTCGATAAACTGGAACTTTTTCCGCAATCAAATGCCGACATTGCCCTGATTGGTATCCCTTGGTTCAACGTAATCGGTAATCACGACCTTAACATGGATGCTGACAGGGATTCAGACTCTGATGAAACCTTCCACCGCTTGTTTGGACCTTCCTATTACAGCTTTGACTATGGCCCGGTTCATTTCATCGTCCTGGACGACGTCGACTGGGCAAAACGTAACGGCAAACGGGGCTACCACGGAGGAATTGACGAGGAGCAAATGGCTTTCGTGAAAAATGATCTGGCTCTTGTTCCGGAAAAAAAACTGGTTTGCCTCATGATGCATATCCCGTTACCCAAAGTTGGCAATCGTCGGGAACTCTATCGATTGATAGAAAAACGTCCGCATACCTTGTCCATCTCCGGGCATGAACACTGGCATGCCCACAAATACATCGGTGCCGAGGATGACTGGCGGGGTGACAAGCCTCATCACCACATCGTTAATGTAACAGTATCTGGCACATGGTGGAAAGGACGGAAGGATGAGGTCGGTATCCCACACACCACAATGCGCGATGGTGCTCCGAATGGCTACTCCATTATTACCTTTAAGGACACCGAACATGTCCTTGAATTCAAGGCTGCCCGCCAGCCAGCAACCTACCAAATGAACGTATTCGCCCCAGATCAGGTCAAGGCAACCGATACCGGAAAAACCCAGGTATATGTGAATGTGTTCAATGGATCGATTAACTCCACTGTGAAAATGAGATTAAGCAAGAGTGACCAATGGATCACGCTGAAAAAAGTCATGGAGACTGACCCGTTTTACAGTGCCACTAGGCAACGTGAGATCAGCGGAAAGCTTTCCCCCCGCAGTCACCTGAGCGGTCCAATCAAGTCGGATCACCTATGGAAAGCCAATCTCCCTGAAGGCATCGCGCCTGGCTCACACCTAATCGAAATCAATGCTACCGATGCTTACGGCAAGATGCACTTGGGAAAACGCATTATCCGAGTCACTGAGTAATCCAAATCGTAATTACCAAAGAGGCTGCTTGCTGTAAAATGCTCCTCATCCTCACCGCCCGAACGACACCAATGCGAGGCAGGTAAACCTTCTCCCCACGAACTGTTTACTTGCCCCGGTCCGGCTGTGCAGATTCCTGGAACTTCTGAACTTCCTCCGCACTGATAGCATCCGTGGTATTCAACCATTGTCGAGCTGCCTCAGGGTCACGCTCAATCCAGCCTCGCACACCACGCTCAAGGCTTGCCGTGCGAGTCCTCTCATTGGAAATCTCTGCGGCCCAGATTACTGCAGCGGCAGGATCACTGTCAAAGGTTGCCTTGGAAAGGGCACCGATCCCACGATCACGGGCTTCACCAGCCGGCTGCTCAATCAACCAGGCAGAAGCGGCCTGCGGATCGGCATTGGTCCAGTTCCAAACCACATGCCCCATGGCATCGGTCTTACCCCGACCATCAGGCTGGCTATCCAGCCATTGTGCCGCGGCAGCGGGTTCCTGATTGGCCCAGCGGTTGGCAACCTCACGAATTTGGCTGTCGCTTCGCTCGTCGGCAGGTATTTCATCCACAAAGGCAGCGGCAGCGGGAGCATCCACTTCAGCCCAGCCGGAAATAGCCCGATTCATGGCGGATTCCCCATCCTCCCCCGGCAGGGTCATGGCCCAAGCCAGAGCGTCCTTTGGAGCAGTTTCCGCCCAGGACTCGGCGATCTTACCCACCACATCTGAGCGTTCCTTCCCGGCTTCTAGATCCATCGCTAATCCGGCAGCCTCTACCGGATTGGTCGCCGCAATGGTCTCAAGAGCTCCACCCAGGGCACCACGCCGCTGGCTGTCGGGCAGACTTTTCGCCCAGGCAATGGCTGCCTCAGGATCCTGACGAACCCACTCCGTGGCAACGGTTCCTGCATAAAAGTGACCCATCCAGCCATTTTTGGCCTCCGGATTATCCGTTAAGGTGGCTAGCC
>CALCSP010000746.1 GCA_937893785.1 uncultured Verrucomicrobiales bacterium | reverse complement strand
TATCAATACCGATTAATGTTGCGTAAGGGGCCGCAAGTGGACTTTATCCTTCCGCTCTCAGCTCGACCAGGTAGTAAACAGTCTTTCCAGATATACGGAAGGAATCTCCCTGGAGGAGTGCCTTCAGGAGATGGTCTGGAGAGAATCGAGGTCAATGTAGATGTTCCTGTCCAATCTCAAAGGTGCAGGTCATCAATGATGAAGCCTGTAAATGCCGGAATGAAGGGGTTTCATTATCGATTAGGGCAAGGAGAGACTGCTTCAAATACAGTTTTTATAACGCACTCTGCCTTTCCCGTGATTGTTGA
The DNA here is from genome assembly GCA_937893785.1 of uncultured Verrucomicrobiales bacterium. Lineage (GTDB taxonomy): Bacteria > Verrucomicrobiota > Verrucomicrobiia > Verrucomicrobiales > DEV007 > CACIUL01. Next base: position 1,635 of record CALCSP010000746.1, on the reverse strand, counting down.
TGCGGGTTCAAATGCCGCGCCGGATGATGCCCAACACTTGCAAGTGCCTTGCGAAGTTGGCGGAATATTCCAAGCTCAATCAGGGTCATGGTTTAGCTTTGATGCGAAGAAGGGTGAGTCCTATGTGGTGGAGGTGATTTCGCAGCGTCTGACTGGGGTCAGTGATCCTGTGCTCAGCCTTGAGAAAGTGTCAGTGGACAAGGATGGTAAGCAGGTAGTTGCAAAAATTGGAAATGCTGATGATGAGGGCAAGAGTGTTGGCGGAAGGAGATTTCCAACCAACCACAGGGACCCCAGTTACATTTACAAGGCTGATGCTGACTTGAAGGTTCGCATAAGGATTCGTGATAATTATGTCACGAGCAATCCGTTTCGGTTAATCGTCAGGCATCCTCAACCGGGGTTTGATCTCCTGATGTCTGTGCCTCCCCCTTTTCAGAGTAATGCCAAGAGTAAAAAGGTAGAACGAGGAGGGATAGCCATAAGACGTGGTCAGGTTGGTAGCATCGATGTTTATGCTCTTCGCCGTGACGGCTTTAATGAGTCGATTGAACTTAAGGTCGAAGGGTTTCCTGAGAGCTTCAGGGTGCCCCCCGTAACAATGGCTGCTGGAGTAACCCAGATTGCGATACCCTTTATGCCCGGAATTAATGATCCCGCCTGGGGTGGGCGGGTGCGAGTTTCAGGTGTGTCGATGATTGCAGGCAATGAAGTCTTGCGACAGGCGGAGTCAGTTGCAGTTAATTGGACTGTCAATGATTATGATAAGGAACGTGTTTTCTCTCGGGTCGGGGATTCTCTCAGTGTGGGGTCTGTCGAGGAGAAGTCACCGCTTGTTATTGAGTATGCCGAGGATGTGATTCTTGAGACTGCACTTGGTGGCAAGATTGATCTTCCTGTTAAGCTTTCACCTAATGCTGAAATCAAGGACAAGGTCACTATTAAAGTGATTGATTTCCCTGGCATGGGCAAGAAGCCGCCGCAGGTGCAGATTGACAAGGGCAAGGTGGAAGCGACTCTTCCTATTTCCTTTCTCAATAACAAGGATGGGAATCAGTTTAAGCCGGGAACGCACAGGTTCAGGATCGAGGCATCTACCAAACTGGGCTATCGACGAGATTTGGATGCATCCAATAGGGCGGAAGAGGATAAGAAAAAGGCAATAGCTCATGCAGAGGCTGCCCGCAAAGCGATTGATCCTGCAAAGAAAGCCCGTGATGACGCCAGTAATTTTCTAAAGCAGACACGTGCCGGCAATCATGAGAATGCGGAGAAGAAGGCTGTCATGGTTGCTGAGGCGGATGCCAAGCTGAAAGAGGCAGAAGTTAATTTCAAGAAAGCAGAAGAGTTTTTCAAGAAAGCAGAGGCTGAGAAGAAGCAGGCCGAGAACCGAGCGAAACAGGCAGCGGAACGATCCAAGCCAAAGGATCTTTTGTTTACCAGCTACACAATGCCGATCAGTGTTAAAATTGCAGAAATTCCCTTAAGGATTAAAAACATTGCGATTCCTGCTCAATTCCCGAAATCTGGAAAGACTGAGATTAGCGTTAGCATTGAACGTCTTTATGGTTTTGCAGAGGCGGTTGAACTGCAATTGAAATTTGCGGATGGAGTGAACGGGCTCGCAGCTCAGAG
>CALCSP010000745.1 GCA_937893785.1 uncultured Verrucomicrobiales bacterium | reverse complement strand
GTGCTGACCCTGGTATGGTTTCCTTTGTGTGCGTAACCACGGCACTGGCTGCTGCTTCAGGTGCTCTTGCCGCAATGACTATTTCATGGTTGTTCCTTAAAAAGCCCGACCTTTCAATGGCTCTGAACGGGGTCTTAGCTGGCCTTGTGGGAATTACTGCTGGCGCGGATTCGGTTACCGTGCCCTCATCAATGATCATTGGCCTTATTGCGGGTGTGATTGTTGTGTTCTCGATCGTCTTGATGGACAAGATCGGTATTGATGATCCGGTTGGTGCCATATCGGTACACGGTGTTGTAGGTATCTGGGGAACCCTTGCAGTAGGAATTCCTTTCTTCCAGCTCGCACCCGGTGAAGGTGCTCCGCAATTCCATATTCAGTTGCTCGGCACCCTTGCTATCAGTGCTTTCGCATTTGCTTTTTCCGCATCGGTATTTGCTGCGATCAAGGTTGTCATGGGAGTGCGTGTATCCGAGGAGACAGAAGTCAAAGGACTGGATGTTGAAGAGCACGGTGCCCCTGCTTATTCCCAGGACAACCAGCTGGCTGATCAGTTGGCAGTCTAGAGAAGCTCAACAATATAAGACTTTTAATGAAAGACCAAAATTAGGAAGGGGGTGCGAATTATCTAAGTTTTAAGTATTTGCCCAACATTAGTAGGGTGTTCAACAGAGAGAAGGACGGCGGGGTACTTTTGTGCCCCGTCGTTCCTCTTTTTTAATTGGTGAAGATTTCTCTTTACCGATGGCATATGCAGAGGCAAGCCTTCTATGCGATGTCCCCGATGCCTCATTTTCTGCTCATTGATATCAGCAATTCAATGACCAAAATAGCTCCCTCAGGCGTGGATGAGATTAACGCTGATCCGTTATTGATTCCAACGGCGGACATTACCGTCAAGATTCTGGAGGAACTGCCATGGGTGCCACGAGATGGCAGTAGCTCAGTGGTCCTATCCTCCGTAGTGCCTGAGAAAAGCAAGGTGGTTACAGCCGCTTTCGGCGAGGATTGTGTGTTGAAAGTATCATCTGCTATTGAGCTTGGTATTGGCATTGACTACCCAACCCCGGAGACCATTGGTGCTGACTGGTTGGCTAATGCCGTTGCTACTGCCTCCTATTACGGGGCGCCTGCAGTCGTTGTTGATTTCGGAACCGCTGTTACTTTTGATATTCTTTCGGCGTCAAGCGCCTATGTTGGCGGGGTCATTGCTCCAGGGCTTTCCGCAATGACGGATTATATGTTTGATCATACAGCACTGCTTCCAAGGATTGACCTTAAGGAACCAATCTCGGTAATTGGCAAGTCCACTGAGGAAGCCATGCAGGTTGGTGCTGTTTTGGGATATCGAGGATTGGTAAAGGATATACTTGTAGCGATTGTCAATGAGTTGGGATGTGACGCTCCTCCGATTATTGCCACTGGAGGTTATGCGAAGCTAATTGCCTCCGGGATTCCTGCCATTCAGATTGTGCATGATAACCTGACCCTTGAGGGCCTAAGGATTATTGGAAAACTCAATATGCTGAAATGAAGATTTCTGAAGTGAAAAACCAGCGTGCCATCGGAATTGATTTCGGCGCTACAACGGTCAAGATCGCCGCATTGAATGATATTCTTGAGGAAGAAGCGGCGCTCCCTCTAGTTCTTGAAACGACTTCTTACGCATCCGTGGAGCATTTGATTGGTGCCATTGCAGACTCTGTTGGAGAAATTCAAAGCCGACATAAGGATATGGTTGCCTTGGGGTGTGGCGTTCCAGGACTGGTAGACTTTGACCGTGGATTTGTGCATACCTTGACGAATGTTCCTGGCTGGCAGGACATTGCGTTGCGTGACCTTCTCGAGAAGAAAACCGGACTGCCGGTTTTTATTGATAATGATGCTAATTGCATGGCCTATGCTGAGTGGCGCTATGGGGCGGCAGTGGGTTGCCGTAATGTAGTGGCCCTGACCCTTGGTACAGGAATCGGCGGTGGCTTGATTATTGATGGCAAGCTCTATCGAGGTTCAAGCTTTGCAGCTGGGGAGATCGGACAAATGTCGATAGATTATGCGGGCATTCCGGGTCCCTACGGATTGCCTGGTATTCTTGAGGGATTCATCGGAAATCGCGAGATTAGTGCAATGGCTTCCTCTAGGCTGCATCATTTGCAAGCTCCTGAAGGAGGCTGGTCGCCAAGGGCAGCTACACAGTTTGCGATAGAGGGAGATGCAGAGGCTCGTCAGCTCTGGTTGGATGTGGCGGAATATCTGGGCTCGATGCTTGCCAGTATTGCTTGGTTGATCAATCCCGATGCCTTTGTCATTGGTGGCGGTGTTGCCAATGCGGATGAGCTTTTATTTGATCCGCTCGAAAAAAAGATTCGTGAAAGCGTTTCAAATGTCATTTCAGCTGACCTCCGCATTCTGCCGGCAAGGTTTGGTAATGAAGCTGGTATCGTCGGCAGTGCCGCTCAGGCAATCGACAGCTTGTGAGATGAGAACCAATAAGTTGCTGACTAGCAATTTATTTGCGGGCTTATTTATCCAGCTTTTGAACGCTTAGCGAAGAGTTTTTTCTGGAATCTTCCCTGCACAATATCGATTGCTACGAGGATGGCGATGATAAAGTAAAAAGTGGTTTTGGTCATGGGCATAACCGGATTGCCGAAGAGCTTAAGGTGTGCCTTGTGTGCCCCTTCAGAGATTAGCATCACTCCGACAATCAGGAGAATAAAAAGTCCGAGGATTTCATAGAGCCGATTCTTCTCCAGAAATTCTGATACTTTGTCGGCAAGAAGAATCATGAGTACACCACTAATGATGATGGCTGTTGCCATAATCCACATGACATACTCTGTTTCACCGGTCGGGTTACCGGTGTCGTCCAGCACCGGTTGTTGGGCAAGTGCCATTGCGCTCAGTATAGAGTCAAAGGAGAAGACAAGGTTCACGAGCACAATAGTGAAAATGACCATGCCTGTAGATTTTCCCGATTGATTATCTTCTGCGCTCGCCAGTTCATTGCTGCCGATCATGTGGAAGATTTCTTTAATGGCAGTGTAGATAATAAAGATGCCTCCCAGCAGAACGATGATGCTCTCAAGGTTAAAGCTGCCCTCGATAATTCCAGACCATGTTAAATCCAGAAAGGGGTTAACGAACATCCCAATGACGCTGGTTAAGAGAAAAAGCAGCACAATTCTAGCAAGCACGGCCACGGCAATGCCCATTTTTCGGACATATGCCTGTTTGTTAGCCGGAGCTCTTTTTGATTCAAGAGAGATATAAAGCAGGTTGTCAAAACCGAGCACTGCTTGCAGCAGCAGGAGCATCAGCAAAGTGAGTAGATGTTGCAGTAATTCCATGGTGGATGTGAGAATGGATAATTAAGACGTAAATGTGCCTGATCTACCAGATTTTCTTAATGGGATTTTGCCTTTTCCCAGGCTATTTCCATCTCCGGAACCTCGGCATCATGGGCATTGGTTCCTTGTTCCTCAAGTAGGTCCTCAAGTTTATTGAATCGCCGGACAAATTTTTCGTTAGCTGCCGCCAGTAAGGTTTCTGATTCCATGCCCAGCTTGCGGGCAAGATTTGTGACCGCAAAAAGAACGTCTCCAAGTTCCTCTCCAAGGGCCGCGTCGTCTGTTCCCGGGTTTCCGTTCTGCAATACTTCTTCGACCTCACTAATTTCTTCGCGAATTTTAGGAATCACATCTTCGGCGCTTGGCCAGTCAAACCCGACTTTCTCGACTTTTTTCTGAATTTTCCCTGCTTTCATTAAGGAAGGCATGCCGCCTGGAATACCATCGAGGAGCCGTTTCTCTGCATGACCTTTCTCACTTTTCTTGATGTTTTCCCATTGGTTCAATACGGCTTCACTGTCTTCCGCCTTGCTGTCGCCGAAAACATGGGGGTGGCGTCTTACCAGCTTTTCCGAAACATCGTGAGCGACATCTTCCATAATAAATTCCCCGCTTTCCGAAGCAATCTCACATTGCATCACGACCTGTAAGAGGAGGTCGCCAAGTTCTTCCCTCATGTGCTCAATGTTGCCGCTGCGGATCGCATCTGCTGCCTCGTAGGCTTCCTCAAGAATATTGGGAATAAGGCTTTGCTGAGTTTGCTCAATATCCCATGGGCAGCCGCCGGGAGAGCGCAAGATATTAACAATTTTCCGTAAGCGATCAATTGCTGGGAGGCTCGAGTCAGGAGGTGTATGCATCTGATGCATATAGCAGAGCCTGAAGCATATTGCCAATACCGCTCAGAAAGCTTTTACGGCAGCATAATTGGGTGTATTGGGTGGATGTAATGGATAGCTCTGAAATTGGACATACAGGTATCCGGCAATGGGTTGAGGGGATTGCCGCAACATGCCAGCCGGATACTGTTTATTTTTGTGACGGATCCGATACGGAATACCATCAGCTATGTGATGAGTTGGTCCAGGCGGGCACGTTTATCAGGTTAAATGAGACAAAACGCCCGGGATCCTTCCTTGCGCGTTCGGATCCTGATGATGTAGCACGGGTTGAATCGCGCACCTTTATATGCAGCCGGAGGGAGATTGACGCTGGACCTACCAATAACTGGCGTGATCCCAAGCAGATGCATGCCACTTTACAGCCTCTTTTTGATGGTAGTATGCGAGGGCGAACGATGTATGTGATACCATTTTGCATGGGGCCGCTGGATTCGCCCTTAGCCCAGGTTGGTGTTGAAATCACAGATTCTCCCTATGTGGTGGTTAATATGCGCACTATGGCCAGGATTGGTCGGCAGGTATGGGAAAAGCTTGGAACATCAGGCGATTTCATTCCAGCCGTTCACAGTGTCGGGTATCCACTTTCGGGTGGCAAAACGGACATTCCTTGGCCTTGCAATAAAACGAAATACATTGTGCATTTTCCAGAGGAGCGATCTATCTGGAGTTACGGAAGCGGATATGGTGGCAATGCGTTGCTTGGCAAAAAATGCCTAGCGCTTCGTATTGCCAGTGCCATGGCCAAGGAAGAGGGATGGATGGCCGAGCATATGCTCATACTTGGCTGCCAGTCGCCTGATGGTGACAAGAGCTACGTGGCTGCCGCTTTTCCCAGTGCATGCGGCAAGACCAATTTTTCGATGATGATCCCGCCCGAGCAATATAAGGGATGGAAAATCACCACTGTTGGCGATGATATTGCCTGGCTGACACCGGGTGCCAACGGCAGGCTTTATGCGGTGAACCCGGAAGCCGGTTATTTTGGGGTGGCGCCAGGGACCTCCGAGGACTCCAATCCTAATGCGATGGCTGCTCTTGCTCAAAATACGATTTTTACCAATGTGGCACTGACCGGGGATGGTGATGTTTGGTGGGAAGGTATGAGCGAGTCCCCTCCTGCTGGTCTGATTGACTGGAAAGGCAGGCAATGGTCTCCGGAACTTGGGGAGCCGGCCGCTCACCCCAACTCAAGATTTACTGCTCCTGCTGACCAGAATCCGGGAATTGATGAGGACTGGCAGAAGCCTCAAGGCGTCCCGATTGATGCGATTATTTTTGGTGGTCGACGTCCTGCCACCATGCCACTGGTCTATCAGGCATTTAACTGGACGCACGGTGTATATATTGGCGCAACTGTCGGGTCCGAGACAACGGCTGCTTCAGAGGCTACGGCGGGTATTGTCCGGCGTGATCCGATGGCTATGCTGCCGTTTTGCGGATACAACATGGGCGATTATTTTCAGCACTGGATTGAAATGCGTCGGCATATTCGTTATTTGCCCCGCATTTTCCACGTGAACTGGTTTCGTAAGGGAGAAGATGGTGAGTTCCTGTGGCCGGGGTTTGGTGAGAACATGCGTGTACTGGAATGGATCATTGAACGTTGTAGGGGACGCATTGCAGGGCATGAGACACAGATCGGTTGGATTCCACATTGGGAGGATTTCAACACAAAGGGGCTACGCGGTTTCTCCAGAGAGCAGTTTGAACTTGTCATGAAGATTGACCCGGAGGAATGGAAACATGAATTTCTCTCGCAGGGAGAACTTTATCTCAAGCTACATGACCACCTGCCGAAGGAGCTTGTCTTCCAACGTGAATTGCTTGCCTGCCGCTTGTAGGCCCGATAGTGCGTGTAGCGCGTTAGTGCATTTATACAGGCTTCGGGCTTGCAGAGAATCCAAATGTGACCACCTTTTCCCAGACAATGGGAAGAGCATTTGAAT
>CALCSP010000744.1 GCA_937893785.1 uncultured Verrucomicrobiales bacterium | reverse complement strand
ATATCGAAGGCCTGCCATTTCTCGAGGCGTTACGCCAGTTCGCACACGAAGTCGGTCAGGAAAATGCCCTTTTCATCCACGTTACCCTAGTACCCTACATTGGAGCTGCCGGTGAACTGAAGACCAAGCCAACCCAACAGAGCATTGCCAAATTACGTGAAATCGGCATACAGCCGCAGGTAATCCTATGCCGCTCGGAACTCCAAATTGAAACCGATGTAAGGGAAAAGATTTCCATGTTCTGTAACGTCCCTTCCAAGGCTGTTATAGAGTGCCGTGATGTCCCTCACTCAATCTACGAACTACCACTCTATCTGCACGAGGAAAAACTCGACGACATTGTCTGCGACCGCCTTGGCTTGCCTCAGAAAAAACCCAACCTTGAAGCCTGGAAAGACTTTGTATGGAGAGTCATTGACCCTTCTCATGAGACGCGCATTGGTGTTGTCGGAAAATACATCGAGCTACAGGATGCCTACAAGAGCATCTATGAGGCGCTCACTCATGCCGGAGCTGCTAATGACACAAGGGTAATTGTCGAGCGAATAGACGCGGAGGATCTGGAAAACGAAGCCAACCTTGAAGAACGCCTTGACGGTATAGACGGCTTGCTGATCCCAGGCGGTTTTGGAGATCGGGGAATTGAAGGGAAAATCAAGGCTGCGCAGTTTGCTCGGACACGGGGAATACCCTATTTCGGCATTTGCCTTGGAATGCAGATCGCTACCATTGAATTTGCCCGCAATGTGGCCAAGCTAAAAAATGCCAACAGCACTGAATTTGATCAACACACCATGCACCCGGTTATCTGCCTTTTGGAGGAACAGAAAAGCGTAACTCATAAGGGAGCTTCAATGAGACTGGGAACATGGGTGTGCGACCTGAAGCCCGGGACGAAGTCCTATGAACTATATAAAAGCTCAACAATTAATGAACGTCACAGACATCGATTTGAATTCAATGGTGACTACCGCAAGCAACTGGAGAAAGCAGGGCTGATTATCGCGGGAACCTCCCCTGACGGCATGCTGGTTGAGATCATCGAGTTACCAAATCATCCTTACTACGTTGCCGCACAGTTTCATCCTGAGTTCCTTTCCAGACCAAATTCATCTCATCCGCTTTTCAAAGGCTTCGTGGCAGCGTCCCTAGCTCGCAGAATGACACTAATGTCTGACCCAGCCGAAAAGCAGGCTAGTAAGAACGAGTCAAAAAACAACAAATAGATCCGGAAAGCGCACTGCTGCTCTTACATTTAAAATTAGAGTTCAAAGGATAGCCGTCATCCAGCAGTTCAAGTGCTTTTGATACACTCTAAAAAAGTGCTGGGCATAAGGTATATCACAGCAACTGCCATTATCAGCCATCTGCTGT
>CALCSP010000743.1 GCA_937893785.1 uncultured Verrucomicrobiales bacterium | reverse complement strand
GAATAAAAAGTTGGCTGATTTCATCGAAAATCGAGGCAAAAAAGTTACTCAAGGGCAAAATCTTCTCAGGCAGGCATTTGAAGCTCACGCGTTTTATCACTTTGGCTTTGATTTGAGGGCAATTGCAGAAGTTAGCGGCAACAGCCCGGAAACATTGAAATCGAATTATAACGGATGTTTAGATGACCCAAAAAATGCTGATATTTACTTCAACTTGTTCCCCCGCAATGCATTAGTAAATGGCTATCAGAAGGCGCTGGACTTGAATTTGTGGCAATCAAAGCTTCTTGATGGAGTTCAACTTGATGATTGGACGATCGCGACCCAAAAACATCCAAATGGAGCCAAAGGAAAAGCAAAATTCCTTTTCCACGAACCATCTCTGGATGAGGCTATGTTGCATACTGAAAGCCCACATTGGGATGGTAATTGGGAAAAAGCTTTAGGAGCTCAAGGTATGGTAATGTGGAAAGATGGTTTTGATGGCAATCCTACGGGCTTTGACGTTAAGGGAAATGAATCCAAATACCTTGCCATTTTTAATGCTGTTGATTTCAAGCAACGGTATGGATTTGATCCCGCTGATAAGCAGCAACTTACCAAAATAAGAAATGTCAGAGATTATTTGGTAAAGCATTTGGGCAAAGCGTTTCTGCTTGAACAAAAGTCATAGGCTACCCCCCGGCATCGATCTAGCCGCCGAGATTAAGTTCTTGGAAACGCTCAAACCAACTGAGTGCCTCCCTCCACCTGTGTCGGGAAGGTAAGAAATCTGAGGATTACTATGATGAAAACTAATCGTTCACACCGCTGACTGCCCTCAGCCCATCGTAAATTGCTTCAAAGGACCTGAAAGACCTTACTGAGTAATTATTACCTTGTGGAGCACATGGATCACTCAAGTGGTAATCAATCGAAAGGAGTTCGTGCTACCATCCAGGCTAGCGGGTGTTACGAGAGCCTGCGTATTCCACTCACTGGCAGTGAAGAAATCTATCGTATAAGGATGCTACCCTGATGATTTGAATCGGTCTGGAGTGGAAAATCAGTCCACAGATGTGTCATCACCCTTGAAAAGAGCAGATACCCAAGAGGAAAGGTAGATTCTTTGAGCACTTGAGCGACCATCTCTCCCTTGCCCTTTCCGCTTACCATCACCCAAGCGTTTCGGGCAGTTTCCAACAATCGATACCCCATAGTCAATCTACGTGTGGGAGGCTTACTTGCACAGGCTTTGTGAACCCACGCATCGTTTTGTATATCTTTTTTCATGTTTTCTGGGAAAAGAGATGCAACATGCCCATCCTCCCCCATACCCAAAATAATAAGGTCAAAGACCGGCATACCAGCAGAGTTTTTATTTACATTTTTCTGGATAATCTCAACCATGTGTTCTGACGCAACATCTGAATTTAAGTCGACACGATAGGGATGCAGCTGGTGATCTTCCAACCGATGAAAAGGAAGGAAGTGATTTGTAAAGAGGGAGAAGTTTGAATCGGAATGATCCAATGGTACGCAGCGCTCATCAGCAAAGTAAACCTCAAGAGATGCTCTTTTTTGGGCGCATTGACTTAGGCTCTGAGCCAAGGATGTCAAGAAAGGCTTGGCGATCCGTCCTCCCGAGAAGGCTACATGAAATGTATGATTTTTTCCTTTCTGGCAAACAGCTTTGATAAATCGTTCAACGGCATGCTCCACAAGATCGTCAGTGCTTGTAAAGGCGCCAACTTTGGTTCTAGGTGCTAAATCCATCATAAAATTTTTCACGATATTGAAAGCGGCGTCCGCCATACATGCTGGTTTTGCGCTAATAACACCTGGGATGCTTCAGGCCCCCAAGTGCCGGCAGAATAAAATTCCTTATTAGTCAAATCGCGTCCTTGCCAAGCCTCTCGAATAGGGTCAACGATCTTCCAAGCAGCCTCCACTTCATCGCGCCGAATAAAAAGGGTGGCATCTCCTGCCATAGCTTCCAAAAGGAGTCTCTCATAAGCTTCAGGCGTATATGCACCAAATTCAGCATTATAATGGAAAGCCATTTTAACCGGCCTTAGCTCAGCACTGTTACCTGGCACTTTACCATTAAATCGGAGGTGAATTCCCTCGTCAGGCTGCAGGCGAAGCGTCAGGGCATTGGCATCCAAGTGCTGGCCACACTGGGCAGCAAAGAGGATGTTGGGAACTGGGCGGAACTGTATGCGTACTTCACTAGCACTGAGTGGTAGGTTTTTACCAGTACGCAAATAAAATGGCACGCCAGCCCATCGCCAATTGTCAATAAGTAACCGCATAGCCACAAATGTCTCGACATTGGAAGTTGGGCTAACGTTAGATTCCTGACGGTAGGCAGGACACATTTTTCCATGCAATTGACCCGCAAAATACTGACCGCGCACAACCTGGTCGAACACATCTGACGAGTCAATCAAGCGGATGCTCCTCAGGAGTTTGACTTTTTCATCACGAATGGATTCATCCTCAAGAGAAACTGGGGGCTCCATGGCAATGAGAGAAAGAACTTGAAGCAAGTGATTTTGGACCATGTCGCGCAATGCACCCGATTCTTCGTAATAACCGCCTCGAGAACCAACCCCCAGTGACTCACTCACGGTGATTTGAATATGGTCAATAGACCGGCGGTCCCATAGGGCTTCAAAAATGGCATTGGAAAAACGAAATACCAATATGTTTTGCACTGTCTCCTTACCTAGATAGTGATCGATCCGGTAAATCTGCTTTTCGTGAGCAAAAGAGATTAGCGAATCATTGAGACTTTGGGCAGAGGGCCCATCATGTCCGAAAGGCTTTTCCACCACCACTCTTTGCCACCCATGCTCCCGCGTTTGATGCCGCAACAACCCTACCCGACTCAAGGCACTGACAGTATGCATGAATTGGCTTGGAGAAATCGCAAGATAAAAGAGCAATTGATGTGCTAAAACTGGGTGTTCTGCCGCATAGACTCGTTGTTTCAATCGTTTAAAATCATTATCTTGAGTGATGTCTCCGCGTTGATAACTGATGCATCCAGCGAACCTCTCCCAGCTTGACAACTCCACGGGCTGTGTGCGCGAGAATTTTTGAAGTGATTGCCATAATTCTTGCCTCCAAATTTCATCAGTCTTTTCTCGCCTGGAAAACCCTATGATGCGAAAGGGTTCAGGCAATTGGCCTTCGAGATATAAATGATAGAGTGCAGGAATGAGTTTTCTGCGCGTCAAGTCCCCACTGGCTCCAAAAATAACAAGGGTTACTGGCTCTACTTGCTTACGCTTCTTGTCGAGTCGGCAGGTCAAAAGCTCGTCTAAATCATCATTCATCATGACTCGAGTGCGATAAGGGTTTGTTTTGTTAGTCAAAGTAAATAAATAGTCATCCGAAGAATTTCTGTATAAGGCAATTGTTCCGCTGCTGAAAAATCTATTACCTCAAACATGCTCCCAGTCAGATCAATTAATTGTGGCTTCTCCCGAAGCACAGGAGACGGGCAAACGATTTCACAAAGAATGCGAGGAGGTTGTGCCGACTAGCCCGAAATTGCTGTAGCGCTTTTCAAGAGCATCCATCCTTGAAGAGTCTCCTTAGAATGGCGTTGCGAAAAAGTCTGAAACGATTCGTCGGCGTACCGGTGATCCATGTAGGCTACAAGCAATCCTTCCAAGTGGGCGGCAAGATCTTCAAAAGGGACCGATTTAGCAATCTGACGCCCTATTTCTTTGTGCTCGCCAAAGCCTCCCCCAACAAAAATATGGTAGCCCTCGACACTTTCATCCTCCGATTTGACCTGAGTAGCTAGCAAGCCGATGTCACCAATGTAATGCTGAGCGCATGAATGAGGGCATCCAGTTAGATGAATATTAATGGGTTGATCAAGCGGACATCGACTTTCGAGTCGTTCTGCCAACAGACGCGCGTGTTGCTTTGTGTCGGCGGAAGCGAATTTGCAGAAAGCATTCCCGGTGCAAGCAACCACCCCACTGCGCACATGAGATGGTTCCACATACAGCCCAAGATCCTTAACCCCTTGTTTAAAAGCCGCTAGATTTTTTTCCGCTACGTGGGGAATGATAAGGTTTTGCCAGACAGTCAATCGTGCTTCCCCGCCACCATAACGCTCAGAAAGCTTTGCCAACCCTTCTAGTTGATCTGGCGTTAAAACACCTGTAGGCACACCTACACCCACATAGTAAAAGGATGCCTGAGTTTGCTCATGCACCCCAAGATGGGAGTGGGAGGAATTCTTGGCCCTTGGAGGATTCCACTTTTCAAGACGAATCATCTCCTCATCTCCTAACCGGATCAGAGGGTATGACAGTCTTGAATCTACAGCATCCAGAAAAGCGTCCACCCCCCAAGAGGCAAGAAGATATTTAAGACGAGCCTTCTTACGATTCGTCCTATCACCTTGTTCCAGAAAGACTTGAGTCATGGTCAAGATGACTTCTTTTATATGGTCCAGCTGCACCAGGATTCTGGCATCTGCCGCAAAAGTCTTGTGTCCGGTCACCCCTCCGAGGGATACCATGAAACCAATACCTTTGGGATGGCCGCTAAGGGGCTCCTTGACACGCACAGCACGCGCACCTATGTCATTGGTATCTTCAACCACACCCACCGCTCCACCCCCATCCAACGCAATATTAAACTTACGAGGTAAGTTGTAGAAAACATCACTACTGATGATAGTTTGAGCCAAAGAAAGGCACAGCGGCTGCACGTTGCAAACTTCCTCCGGATCAAATCCAGCCGTCGGGGAAGCCGTGATGTTGCGGATATTGTCAGCACCCGCTCCCTTTGTATGTAGGCCGACAGATTGAATACGCTGCAGAACCTCAGCAGCGTGTTCCAACGGGATAACCCGCAACTGGATATTTGCTCGGGTGGTAATTTGAAGATAACCTGAAGACATCTCGCGCGATAAAGCTGCCAACTCACGCATCTGAAATGCCTTTATATATCCACCGGGTATGCGCAACCGACACATGAAACCATCTTCTTTGGGTGCCAAGTGGAACAAACCATGCCATTTTAATAGAAAAGTCTCTTCGTCATCCGGTCTCTGCTTCGTTAGTGAAACTTTTTCAACTACTGAGAAAGTCTTGTTGAGATCCACTCGATATTTGAGCTTTTCCTCCTTGGAATAATCCTCAGGAACCCCTTCTGAACTCAAATCATCCTTCACTGGATCTATAGCCACATCCGAGAAACGGAGCCCTTGTTGATGCAAACCACTAAAAAAACCATCAAGGTAATGTGTTTGCTCTGAGTTGAGAGATGAACCGTTGATATCGATAATGGGACTTTTCATACGTTCAAAATATTTGAATGGTTAGTATACATCTCTCTGATAACGTTTGTTTTTTTTCATAGCAGAAACGTAGGCTTGTGCAGCTTCCATATCCATCCCTCCTTGTTCACTCACAATTTCATGCAAAGCCGCATCCACATCCTTAGCCATGCGCTTGGCATCCCCACACACGTAAAAATGAGCCCCATCTTGAAGCCATCGCCAAAGGTCCTTACTTTGCTCCTTCATCCGATGCTGAACATAAACTTTCTCTTTTTGATCACGAGAAAAAGCAGTGTCTAGGCGATCTATTACCCCTTGCTCCAAAAGCGATTTGATTTCATTTTCGTAAAGAAAATCTGTTGATGCTTTTTGATCCCCGAAAAACAGCCAATTTTTTCCCGCCTCGGAGCAAGCGCTCCGTTCTTGCAAAAACCCCCTGAAAGGTGCAATCCCCGTTCCTGGCCCTACCATGATGACTCGACGACTCACATCTTCTGGAAGCCGAAATTGAGAGGCATGCAAGAATACTGGGAGTGTTTCATCCTTTTCGATTCGTTCAGCCAAGAATGAGGAACACACGCCGTATCGCATTCGTTCAGCTAAGTGATAACGCACGACACCAACGGTTAAATGGATACTCTCGGGATGTTGACGAGGGCTGCTGGCTATGGAGTAGAGCCGCGGCTGTAATTTCGGCAAAGCATCCACAATAATCTGGGCATCCAACTTGCACGGAGAATGAAAAAGGTCTAGTAGGTCCATTCCTAACTGCAATGATTCGAAAGGCTGCAAGTCGATCACACCGGCCATATCAGACAGTGTTTCCCAAACTTTTTTTGTTATTTTTGTCAACTGACAGTCATGGGTAAGAACTTTCTTCAAGGAATCTTCCCCTCCTTCCTTGTTTCGAACCTTGATTTCCGGATCCAACCCACATTGCAAGATCAACTGGTTCACGAAATCCGGATCATTCGATGGAAAGACACCCAAAGCGTCACCTGCAACATAAGTTAATCCTGATCCTTGAATATCAATCTCGACATGTCGTGTGTCCTTACTTGATCCAGGTCGGTTGAGCTTTAACTGCCGGAGGAATCGAGCGGAATAGGGCTTTTTCTTGCTATAAATCTGCTCATTGCTGTCTCGTTGAGAGTCACTTACTACAATCCTTTGAGATACGCTCTGGTTTGAATTTTCCCCCGAAGCATTTGCCAGCGCTGCCCAAAATTGGTCCGTCCACTTTTGAGCCATATCTTCATAATCCACATCACAATCAACCCGTGGAAGCAGACGATTTGCCCCCATTTCAAATAGCCGTTCATCGAAGCGTTTTCCTGCTCCACAAAAGTCGGCATAATTCGTATCTCCAAGGGCAAGTAATCCGTAGGAAAATTGATCCCAATTGCCCGACTCCTTCTCCTGAATGTCTTGCCAGAATTGGAGCGCATTGTCCGGAGGCTCGCCATCACCCCAAGTGCTGGTTATGATTGCTGCCTGAATAGGTATGGAACGATTGATCTGAGAGTAATCGTTCAATTCCAAAAGCTTGTAATCAAAGCCTCTCGACTCAGCCTCTTTGCAAAGAGATTTGGCAAGGGACTCTGCAGTGCCACTTTGACTACCATATAAAACGTGAAGCAATGGTTTTGGATTAGACTCTTGTGCTGTTTGAGAGACTGATGCTTGCAAGTCAGAGGAAAGACTGAATAAACTCGCAAGATATCCATTGATCCAAGCGCGCTGTTCAAGATTGAAAGGCGCCTGTGGAGGAAGACAAGGAATTCGCTCTGTATGATTATCTTTTGTGGAAGTAGACAGCTTCATGACTTTTTTTGCACATGCACAGCACAAGCCTTGTAGGAAGGCTGCCGCGAATAAGGGTCAAAGGAAGGATGAGTGAGTTGATTGACAGAAGAGTCATGCATGGGCAGAAAAATTTGCCCAGGACGAACGGCTGCTATGACTCGAGCCACGGCCCTTACCCGCCCGCGTCGGGATTTGATTTCAACCAATTCTTCTTGCTGAATGCCCAGAGCCGTAGCGTCCTGCGGGTGTATATCAACATAAAGGCACTGTGGCGACAGTTCTCTTAGGATCAAGGATTTTGCAGTACGGGTTTGTGTATGCCACTGTGCAGAACTGGCCCGGCCAGTGATGAGCCAAAAAGAATAATACTCATCGGTTGGCTCTGGTGGCGATTGGACTGCTTCAAATATAAAACGAGCCCGACCATCTTCATGGAAAAAACGCCCATCCTCGTAAAGGCGCCGTTCAGGTTGAGCCGGGCCCTCTTGCGCTAGTGCTTGGCTGTAGGGCCACTGAATCCCGCCTTGCTCAACAAGCATATCGTAATTTTCAACACCCGAAATATCACAAGGTTGATCGATCGTGAGTTTCTTGAGTATGGAAAAGGCCTCTTCTGGGCTTTTCCAAGATTCAAACATTTCACCACACCCCCAATGCTCCGCTATCCCTTTAAAAATTTCAAAATCACTGCGAGCTTCGCCAGGGGGTGTAGCAACAGATTGTATCACACCCAGTCGCCGCTCTGAGTTGATGAAAGTTCCCGACTTTTCACCCCAACCCGCTGCGGGCAGAAACAAATCTGCCTCCCGAGCGGTTTCAGTTGAATAATACATGTCCTGAACAACCAAAAATTCTAATTTTTCCCGAAGCAGACGGAGCCACCTGGATTGATCAATCCAGGAATGGCCTGGGTTGGTGGCGATGATCCACAGGCCCTTGATTTCCCCAGCCTCGACCGCGTCAATGATACGGTCATAAGGTAGACTAGGTTGACTTGGCACATGCTCTACGGGAATATCAAGCAAACCAGCCACAGAGGCTCGATCCTTATTGTTTTCGAAATTCCGGCCCGCAAATAAGGATGAGGTATTACTGAAAAGACGCGATCCCATGGCGTTGCATTGCCCGGTTATTGAGTTGGCACCAGTTCCGGGTCTCCCAATATTCCCAGTCATCAGGGCCAAATTTATAATTGACTGTGCGGTACGGGTCCCTTGGTATCCCTGATTAACCCCCATCGTCCACCAAAAAGACGCGGCCTTACTTTCATGAATGCGCCTAGCTAGATCACAGATTACCTCTCGCTCAAGCCCTGTTTCCCTCGACGCACACTCCAGATTGAAGGGCTCAACAAACCGAGCATATGAATCAAACCCGCTGGTATGAGCTGAGATAAAATCCTTATCCAGCCATTGTTCTTGAATCATCAAATGAGCCAAGGCGTAAAAAAGCGTTAAATCAGATTTAGGGCGAATCGGTAGATGCAACGTTGCTGCACTGGATGTCTCGGTAACCCTGGGATCAATCACAATAATATCAGGGCGATTAGGATTAAGCATGACCCGATGCCAAAGGATGGGGTGAGCGATGGCCGGATTGGCTCCAATAAACACAAGAGTTTCAGAAATTTCTAAGTCCTCATAACTGTATGGTGGTGCATCGAAGCCAAAACTCTGCTTGTAGGCAGTTACCGCGGATGCCATGCACTGACGTGTGTTTCCGTCTCCATGAATCCACCCCATGCCAAATTTAGCTAAGGCGCCCAGCAAACCCATTTCCTCATTGGTAATTTGCCCGGTTCCTAACCAGGCGACAGCCTCATTTCCGTGCTTCTGTTGCAACGCTTTGAAACGCTGAGTGAACGTCTCGAAAGCTATCTCCCAGCTAACGGGATTTTGGCCCTCACTTGAGTGACGGAGCAACGGAACTACACCTCGATCCGAAGCTTTCAGCGGTGTTAATGCCTCCCAGCCTTTAGGGCAGGCCATGCCAAGGTTTACGGGATAATCCGAAGAGGCACTCAGATTGACCGGCTCGCCCCCTTGCATATGGATATCCAATTGACAGCCTGTTGAACAATATCCGCAGATCGATGGCAGAGTTCGTTCCGGATTCAAGCGTTCAGGAACCATCCCGAAGGCTGAGTTTTGAGCTAAACGAAGCTCCTTAGTAAGAGGCCCATTACGATCTTTTAATGAAAGACGATTTTTGAAGAAAGATTTCATCTTGCCGCCCATGACCCGACCCCGCGCCCCACCGGTGATCGAGTCGATATGAAAAATTGACGACGTTCGATAATCTCACAACTAACGAGCATGAGACCTACCAATAATTTCCATACCCACGTATGAGGTCCTGAGACATTTATTAATTCAGAAAGAGTGACCAACCAAATCCAACTTATTATCAAACACCATGAAAACCCCACTAAGATCCGCCATCGACAAGGTTCGAATATTCCTCCCAGTTGAAGTTTCCACCCGCTAAAAAGAGTAAGTAAAAGGGCCATTAGAATGCTCCACGACTGCTCAAGCTCAAGCCGGACAAAACCCTCCCAGAGCATCAAGATAAGCCCAATTGCCAGGGTGGAAAAAAATCGCAAGCTAGTAAGTGGCATCCGCCATGAAGGTCGATGAGTGTCATGATAAATCATGACTGAGGTCATCACCGCAGCAGCAACAGAGG
>CALCSP010000742.1 GCA_937893785.1 uncultured Verrucomicrobiales bacterium | reverse complement strand
TACTGGGGATTATATATGACTGATGAAAGGGCGGAAGCCACCTTTGCCGAAGCGTATTTCGGAGGTAATGCTGATGACTATGATACTGTGAAGTCGGGTGGCAGCAGCACGGGGTATACTACTGAGGCCACGGATGGTAATATGGAGGCCTGGCGCGTGCTGTGGCAGATGGCACGTGACCAGAGGGATTCCCCGACGCTGGAGCGTTTCATGAGGATGCAGGGACTTAATGCCGATGGTTCACGTAATCCTGACTTACCTGTCTATCTCGATGTCAACAACCTTATCGATTATGCCATTGTGATTGGTTATTCCGCCAACGCTGATGCTCCACCCAATAACAATAACTGGTTTGCTGTCCGCAACCGTGTCAGCAATGACATGGGGTTCCAGTTTTTCGTGCATGACAGTGAGCACTCAATGGGAGCCGGCGGCCATAGCGGGGATCGCATTAATGCCGGCAGGGGATCCGGTGATCGTGGCAAATTTAGCAAAAGTAACCCGATGCTTGTCCGTCTTGATATTGAGGAAACCACTCCCGAGTTCCGTTTGCGTTTTGCTGATCGGGTGCATGAGAGGTTCTTTAATGCATCCGGTGGGATCATGCTCAGGGAGAATATCCAGAAGTTGCTTTATGCGCGCCGGCATACCGTTGCCCCGGCAATTATCGCGGAGGCTGCCCGATGGGGGAGCATGTGGCTTGGGAAGGACCAGTGGATGAACGCGGCAAATGAAGTGGACAGCTTTATCAACAGCCGGCGTGATAATTTCTTCAGTCACCTGCGTTCGGCAAATCTTTATCCAGACCTGCCTGCCCCGGTATACAGTCAGCACGGCGGGATGGTTACAATTGGCAGCAGGATCGAACTGACGGCATCGCCTTTATCCACCAAGGTCTATTATATGATTGGAACGGGGGACTCGGACGCGACGAACTGGCAGGATGACCTTGACCCGCGACTTTTGGGAGGGGCGGTTAACCCCCGTGCTGGCATCGCAGTGGTTGGTAATAGTGAAGCTGTTCCAATGGACTTCATGACAAGTGGGCACGTATGGCGTTACCTCGATGATGGCAGTGACCAGGGATCTTTCTGGCTAAATCCCGACTATGATGATTCGGGCTGGGCTGCAGGTCCATCTGAGTTGGGATACGCTGAGGGAGACGAGGCAACCCGGGTTGCTTACATTGATACTGATCCACTGCGGGGAGGAATCCAGAGGAATGCCACGACCTATTTTCGAACCGATGTCGAAATTTCCCGTCCATCAGACTACTCATATTTTGTCTTGAGGATCAAGTATGATGATGCGGTGGCGTTGTATGCCAATGGCGTGGAGATTCTCCGTACGACGAACCTGCCTGCCAATGCTGCCTTTGACACATTTGCCACGCGTTCAACTCCCAACGAGAGAAATTACTTTTCCTTTCAAGTGCCAACTTCCAGATTCATTGATGGCACCAATTCCATTGCTGTTGAAGTTCATAATGCATCATCCTCAAGCTCGGATATAAGCTTTGATATGATCCTGCGAGGGGAGATTAATGCTGGCAATGTTGATGCCAACAGGTTGGTGATTCCCGAGGCGATCACCTCGCCTGTGTGGGTCAAGTCCCGTTCCTACAACGCTGCAAACGGTGAGTGGAGTGCGCTCAATCAGGCGTTCTTCACCACGGCACCAGCCGCAAGTGCGGAGAATATCGTAATCAGTCAGGTGCACTACCATCCACGCAGGCCGGGGGCGGAGGAACTGCTGGTTGATGCCGGATTTGACCAGGATGACTTTGAGTTTGTCGAGGTGATGAATATCAGCGATGGCGCCGTCGATCTGGGCGGCAGTGCCTTTGTCCTCATTGCCGCCGGCGATCACCTTGAAGGTATCGAGTTTGAGTTCCCGCTGGGCACACTGATCGATCCCGATCAGCGGTTGGTGGTTGCCGCCAACAGCGCCGCCTTTGCGGTGCGCTATCCTGAAGTGCCTCTCGCCGGTGATTATAAAAACCGCCTTGATAACAACGGCGAGTGGATCACGCTAGTAGACAGTGAGGGTAACGTGATTGACAGCTTCCGCTACAACGATGCTGCGCCCTGGCCGGAACAGGCTGACGGGGACGGTCCGTCACTGTTCCTCAATGTCCCGAGATCGGCTCCGGACCCGGCTGACCCGTCAAGCTGGACGGCCAGCCTTTCGGCTGATGGCAGCCCGGGACAGGAGCAATTATCTGAATTTACAGGGGATCCTTTAGCTGATGCCGATCAGGACGGTGTGATTGCCATTATTGAGTATCTCGGAGGCTTATCAGATCTGGTTGCTTCTCCCGAAGGCTTACCCATGTTCGAGATCATCAATGATGCTGGCAGTGATTACCTTGCCATTACTTTTCGCAGGGATCCGCGTGCCAGTGGCGTGGCGCATTTTATCGAGGCCTCCGAGGATTTAGAGAGTTGGTCCAATTCCGAGGCATCCGAACTGGTGACCCTAGTAAAGACCACGACGGACGGTGATGGTGTTCCCAGGCATACCTACCGTTTGAATGTGCCTATGGACGGGACGTCCAGACAGTTTATTCGCCTTGGCGTACGCTACTGACTGGAAGTTTGCTAGCCGTGATTTTCTGAGTTGAAAGGAGTGCCTTAGCTTCCCACTTTTTTGCCGTCATTATCAAATTTTGTGCCTTTCCATTCTCCGGTTTCAGCACCATTTTCAATCCATTCCTTGAGAGCCTTCAGTTCAGCTTCGGTTAACGGATCAGCTTTGCCTTCAGGAGGCATGAACTCATCATCGAATTTGTCTAGAGTGACACGGGTATATAGGAGACTCATGGAAGTGTCTTTTGCCACGACGGCTGCACCTTCGCTCCCTCCCGCCTTGATGCCTGCAGGAGTGCTGAGATCAAGTTTTCCTTTGGGTCTTTTGGTTCTTCCTGAGGCTGTCTTGTAGGGAGTGCGGTGGCAACTCATGCATTTTTTTTCAAGCATCGGCAAGACATCCTTCTTGAAGTCCGCTGCTTTGGCAGACAGGGCAAGAGCCAGTGATCCGGCGAGAGCGGTAATTTTCAGTGCAGTTTTCATCGAGTTTTTTCTTTAAGGGATAATAGCTTGTGAAACTTTTCACAAGGTTGCCATATTCTAAGATTGCATCTGGCTCAAAAGTGGGCAAGTGCAGCCTTATTTTCTTCCTGCATTAGACCTTTAAGGGCAGGGTTTTATTCACAACAAATTCCCGCGCCAGATCCACTGCATTTAGGAGGCTGCTGGGAGCAGCGATTCCCTGCCAAGCAATATCGAAGGCCGTTCCGTGATCTACGGAGGTTCGTACTATTGGAAGCCCCAGAGTGGTATTGACTGCTTGGTCAAAGGCCAGTGCCTTGAGCGGGATATGGCCTTGATCGTGATACATGCATACAAAACACCCTGTTTCCATTCGGCGTCGCGGAAGAAAAGCGGTATCCGGAGGGATCGGGCCTTCAACGTCAATGCCCATTTTTTTGGCGGCCTCAATGGCCGGAATGATGGCTTTTTCTTCTTCTAGATTTCCGAACAATCCGTCCTCTCCTGAATGAGGGTTGAGGCCGAGAACAATAATTTTTCTGGATGGTCGCGATGGTAGTTGTTCTAGTGCTTTTGCTGTTAGTTTGATGACCTCGAAAACCCGCTCACTTGAGATTAAGTTAGCAACGTCATTAATGCCCACATGACAGGTGACAAAAGTGGCGGTTAGTTCTTCCGAATACTGCATCATGCAGAAGTTTTTGCTGCCAGTTTCTTCGGCCAGTATTTCGGTATGCCCGGGGTGTTTGATGCCTGCCAGATTGAGAGATTTCTTATTAAGTGGTGCTGTTGTGATAGCATCAACATGACCAGTCAAGGCAGCTTGAATGGCTGAGTTGAGAAAGTGCATCCCTGCAGTTCCGGCTTGCGCGGAGTGTTTGCCAGGGCAAATCGATTCGGAACCCTCAAAGGCAAGATCCAGTAAGCAGTGGGTTTGTATCTGCGCGACTTTTTGATTGGAGCAGTTCCCATCTATGATGTGATCGGGTAGCGGTAGGTTACATGTTTGCGCTACCTTTTTCATGATTGTTGAATTGCCAAATATAACCATTGTGCAGGATGGATCAGAGCGGCGCTTTTTGAGTAAATGCAGACACAGTTCTGGTCCGATTCCTGAAGGATCGCCCATGGTGACTGCAATACGCGGTTTGGTGTCCATTGGTTGCTTGTGCGATTGGTAATAAAAGGCGGGCAATGCGGCGTGTGGCAAGCGTTAGGTTAGGATTTCCCGCACAATTCTCCCGTGGACATCAGTAAGCCTGAAGTCACGTCCCTGAAAACGATAAGTAAGTTGCTCGTGATCAAATCCCAGCAGGTGCAAGATAGTGGCGTGGAGGTCATGGACATGAACCTTGCCTTCGACTACCCCAAATCCCAGCTCGTCTGTTTCACCGTGGATGAAGCCTTTTTTTACACCTGCACCTGCCATCCACATCGTAAATGCATCAATGTGGTGGTCACGACCGATGGTCTTGCGCACTTCGCCCATTGGTGTCCTGCCGAATTCGCCACCCCATATCACCAGCGTCTCGTCCAGTAGACCGCGTTCCTTTAGGTCAAGGACAAGTGCCGCACTTGCTTGGTCGGCTTCCTTACAGACTTTTTCGAAGTCTTTGTTCAAATTTTCACCTGGCCCACCGTGTGAATCCCAGTTACTGTGGTAGAGCTGGACAAATCGGGTGCCTCGTTCAACAAGACGTCGAGCCAAAATGCAGTTGTTTGCAAATGATGGCTCACCACGCTTTGCTCCGTATAGCTCAAGTGTCTTGTCGTTTTCCCGTGAAATGTCCATCAGTTCGGGGGCACTGCTTTGCATTCTGTATGCCATTTCATAGGC
>CALCSP010000741.1 GCA_937893785.1 uncultured Verrucomicrobiales bacterium | reverse complement strand
GATTCGTGGTCACGACTACCCACTGCATCAAGAATTTCCTTATAAAGCTTATCAAGCAACCCGACCTGCGCACCTGCCTCAAGCCCTGCCCGCAGTGCATTTCCCCAGATTGCCTCTACCTCGACTCTATTACCCTTTGCGTAATCAATGACACTGGATGGCTGATATTTACCCATCCCTCGGGTTAACGCTATCTGTTCATCCACCATCGACATAGGCAAGTCATACCCGCAAACACGCGCAATCTGGATCACCTCCCTCATCAATTCACGAGTTCGTAAACAAAGAAATCTGTCAGCCAGAATAGCCGCTGTATCACTACTTCCTGAGACAATGGACAATCCATTAAAGGGAATATTCCATACCAGTTTTCGCCACCGCTCAGTCATCAAACATTGGGATTCTGTGCACGGTATTCCAGCTCTTTGAAACAGTAATCTGATATCTGTTGTCCTTGAAGCAACCTTCTTTGAGTATTCTCCAACCGAAACTCGCCCCTCGGCAACATGCCTGATCACACCCGGACCAGTCCGATTCAGGCAGACAAAACAAAGCCCTCCCATCACTCGGTGCTCTCCAAAAAGCTCAGCCAAGCAGTCCTCATTACCCAAGCCGTTCTGCAAAGTTAGTAAGACCGTTTCTTCACGAATCAGAGGGGCAATCAATCTACTAAAGGCTCCATTATCCGTAGCCTTCAACGCAATGATCACAAGATCACAGGGCCCGATTTCCTTAGTGTCCGAATAAACGATTGGATGAGGAAAAAACAGGTCGACGTCGGGCTTACTTTCAATCCTTAACCCAACCTGAGCCACATGGTTCAGGTCCCTGCGCATAAGAAAATGCACATCAAACCCTGCATTTAGAAGCTTTCCTCCATAAAAGCAACCAACAGCACCACTGCCAACAATCGCAATGCGTGGATAAGTAAGACTCATCGACTTCGATCAATCAAGCATTCGGAAGCAAACACTCAAGGCAATACCATTACCTGAACCATAGAGGAAGATCTGAGATATTTCTCAGCCACCTCATCTACCTCCTTGCGCTGCAAGGCCATCATTTCGTTGAGCAACCTTTCATCATGATCTATTGGCAGCCCATAGAGTAAGTTTAATGCAACCCCCTGTGCTCGGGCTCCGTGGGATTGCTTAGCAATGGAATGCTTACCGGCATATACCCGCTTGGCCCTCTCAAGTTCATCTTCTAAAATTCCCCCTTCTGCAAATCGATTCAATTCACCAATAAGCTCCTCCACGACTTGATCTGCCGCATCTGGTCGCGTTCCTGCATAGAAAATAAGCATTCCTCCGGCAAGTCCTGTAAATTCCGTGGCACCCGTATAATATGCCAGTCCGAGCTCTTCCCTGATTCTGGTAAACAAACGCCCATCCATGCCTCCAAAGGTCTCTTCCACAATATTTAAAGCCGCTCTATCCTCACTGAAAAGGCTCAGACCGGGTAATGCGATGACCACGACGGACTGCTGTTTATCCCGGCGCTCAGTCAACACCTGCCTCTGTTCAGGCCAATGGATCTGATCAAAAGAATCCAAAGCTCGGGTGCCTTGGCTCAAGCGACCAAAGTATTCCTCAGCGAGGTCTT
>CALCSP010000740.1 GCA_937893785.1 uncultured Verrucomicrobiales bacterium | reverse complement strand
TCCAGTGATGGGAATATAATTAATATTTCCCGTTATAAAAATGGTGCACAGATTTATGAAAAAACATTTAATGAGAATGGTCAGAAAATCACTGAAGGAAGCTATAGAATAAAAAGCATTAAGGATGACGGATTTTTTTCAGGAGGCAGTAGCTTGCAAAAGGTGAGGCATGATTTATGGATCGGGTGGGATAAAAGCGGTAAAATTATTTCTTCGAGAAGTTATAGATATGGTGAAATCCTTTTTGAGGATCGCTGGAACAGCAAAGGAGATTTAATCTACAAAAATGGCAAAAAGCTCTAAACGAACTTTTAAAAAACAGACAGATTAACAAGAATTAGACGCTTACCCATTTTTAATCCGCCGGCACGATAACCAATCACCGCTACGGGAATCTTCAGCCGCGGTTCCGTTAGTCTGTATCCAAGCAGATCTGCACACGCCCGCGATGGTAGTCATGTTACTGAATAAGTGTAAACGGGTAGGCAGTGCAAATATTGAAATTCGTCATTACATATATTGTAGGAAGTTATTAATTGTTTTAAGGAATGAAGGGAAAAAGCTAAGAATGCTGAAACCAGGCCAAAAACTCGGTGTTTCCTGATGCGCCTTGAATTGGTGACTCCGTATGCCCCATGCACTGCATGCCGCAATTATCCAAAGCGAAGCCTATCACTTTATTGACTGCCTCCTTATGAAGCTTGGAATCTTTCACAATTCCACCACGCCCAACTTGGTCTCTCTGCAGCTCGAATTGTGGCTTAATTAATACAATAAGATCGCCATTTTCGGCTAATGTCTCAACAGCTGGAATCAGGAGCTTGGTCAAAGATATAAATGAGACGTCAGCGACAATAATATCCGGCACTTGCCCGATATCCTTCATGGTTAAATTGCGGCAATTAAATTGTTCACGAGCTACCACGCGCTTGTCCTGTCGCAATTTCCAGGCCAGTTGGTTAGTGCCCACATCAAAGGCGTATACTTTCTGAGCGCCGCTCTGCAATAGACAGTCAGTGAAACCGCCGGTCGATGAGCCAATATCAAGGGCAACCTTGTCCTTCACATCAATTTGAAACTCCTCAATTGCGTGCTCTAGCTTCAATCCACCACGACCGACGTATTTTGGCCTCTGTTTGACGTCGATCCTGATTTCATCGTTCACCTTGGTTGCTGGCTTATCTGCAATGTGGCCAGACACAAAGACTTCTCCGGCCAGGATTAAGCGTTTCGCCTCCTCTCTTGACCCAGCCAATGATCGATTCACTAATTCCTGGTCAAGTCGACTAGATTTCATTGCAGAAAAGATAAAATAAATCGTATATTATTTATTTAGAGGCCGTTACGCAAAATAAAAACCCTTATCTCACAGAGATTATACTCAAAAGAGCAATTTGGTCACGATAATTAAAGCCACCAAAAAACACCGAATCCAATTGAATTCGTCCCACCTGCAAGCGATAAATCGCCGATGTCCCAACAAACTACTCAGACTGATGACTTGCGCATTTCTAAAGTGCGTCCGTTGATTGCTCCAGCAATCTTGATGGATGAGCTTCCTCAAAGTTCTGAAGGAGCCTCCCTTGTCAGCAAAGCGCGGCATGACGCCACACAAATCCTTCGGGGTAAGGATGATCGCCTTCTTGTTGTTGTTGGTCCCTGCTCAATTCACGATCCGCAAGCTGCCATTGAGTATGCCACTAAGCTTAAACCTTTGGCAGAAAACCTTTCCAACGACCTGCTCGTAGTCATGCGGGTTTACTTCGAAAAACCGAGAACGACCGTTGGTTGGAAAGGACTTATCAATGACCCCAACCTCAATGATTCCTTTGATATCAATGAAGGTCTTCGTGTGGCTCGCCGGCTATTATTGGACATTTCAGAAATTGGGGTAACTGCCGGAACAGAGTTCTTGGACACTATTAGTCCACAGTTTGTTGCTGACCTCATTTCTTGGGGGGCAATCGGCGCACGCACGACAGAAATCCAGATTCACAGGGAACTTGCCTCAGGGCTTTCAATGCCAGTTGGTTTTAAGAATGGCACTG
>CALCSP010000739.1 GCA_937893785.1 uncultured Verrucomicrobiales bacterium | reverse complement strand
TATTAATGAAATTAGATTAATTGTAGGTGGTGCTCAATGTAATGGAATATCTTTACTTCAGGATACAGTTTCTGTAGTAAGAGGATTTAAAGATGTTAATTTTGCTGCAGATGGAGAAGAAGGAATTGCTGCCACCAAGAAAGTCCTGAAAGGCGATGATTCCCGCCTTCGACTGGCCGCCCTCCGTGCCTTGCGCCGAGCCGATCAGGATATCCTGCCGCTGGCAGCTGCTCTGTCAAAGGATCCGGATCCTGCCGTAAGACGTGAACTGGCAACATCTCTGAGAGATGTACCCATTGAACAAGCCCGTGAACACATCGTGGAACTCGCTAAGGGGTATGACGGAGTCGACCGAACCTATCTTGATGCACTGGGCATTGCCTGCACCAAGAAGGAGACTCTCGCTTACAATGCAATCGGCAGAGCCATCGGGGACGCGGACCCTGCCAAATGGACTACTGCCTTTGCCAACATTGTCTGGAGATTGCACCCAGAGAAATCCGCCCCAATGCTTGCCATGAGAGCAATGGCTGCGGGTGTCTCGGAGGCACAAAGAAAAGCTGCTGTTGTTGCCCTCGCATTTATTTCCTCAAAGGCCGGTTCTGATACCATGCTTACGCTCGCCGAGAAGGGCTCAGGTCGCGCCAAGGCCGAAGCTCTCTGGTGGCTTTTAAACAACAAAAATCACCGCTGGAAAGAACACGGTATCATTCGCTCACTAACCTCACGGAATATCTACGACCCGAGACAGGTGAAGCTTGTTCCTGCCGTGTTACCCCCACCGGTAGAGAAAACCTATAAACCAATCAAGGAAATCCTTGCCCTCAAGGGAGATGCCGCCCGAGGCAAGACCGTCGCTGCCCGTTGTTACATGTGCCATCATATTGACGGCACGGGTATCGAGTATGGCCCAAACCTCACCGATTACGGAAAAACCCAGACCGCAGAGGTGATTGCACAGGCCATCATCAACCCAGCTGCTGATATTGCCCATGGCTATGACAGCTACCAAATCGAGACCAAGGACGACGTAAAAATCCAAGGCAGGCTACTCTCTGCCGGCGACCCCCTCGTCATTCAGTCCATGGGAGGATTGACACAAACTGTCCCGAAAAGCAGAATCAAAAATCAGGGTAAGTTTAATGGTTCACTGATGATGTCAGCAGCTCAGCAAGGGCTCAGTGATCAGGATATTGCCGACCTTGTTACCTACCTGAAGTCCATCAAATAAATCAAATCAACCGCACCCATGAAACTACCAGTCATAATAACGATACTGCCGTTAAGCCTTGGCCTTATTGCCAATGGTGCCCCGGACAAAAAAGGCGCTTACGCTACGATCGAGGATGCACAAAAGGATCCCGACTTTGTCATTCAGGGGGAATTTGCAGGCACTTATACCCAGAGTGAAGGTAACGTATCGAAAGTGGGCATACAGGTCATCGCACTTGGCAACGGCAAGTTCAGGGCCGTTGGGTTTGAGGGAGGCCTTCCGGGCGCAGGCTGGGATAAAGGTGAACGCTCTCAGTCAGAAGCAACTAAGGCGGCAGACGGATCAGTCACATTTACTGAAGAAGACAGCAAGGCAACAGGGATACTCAAGGGGGAAACCATGACCATCAAAAGCCCTGATGGAAAAACCCTAGGCGTATTAAAACGTGTAAATCGAGAAAGCCCAACCCTCGGCCTTAAGCCACCGAAGGGTGCCATTGAGTTATTCAATGGCACATCTCTAGAGCACTGGAAAAAAGGAGCCCGAAAAACCCCTGACGGATTGCTCATGGAAGGGGTCAACTCCGCACGCAACGACTTTAAGAACTTCACCCTGCATGTCGAATTTCGTCTACCATACATGCCCAAAGCACGGGGACAGGGACGAGGCAAT
>CALCSP010000738.1 GCA_937893785.1 uncultured Verrucomicrobiales bacterium | reverse complement strand
TAGTAGGAACACTGCGCGGGCTGCCATGTATGATTGACTCTCCTTAAGCATTGCGTCAACAGCAGGCAGGGCTTCTTTCCCCTTTGCCTTCAGTCGAGTGAAGCCGAGGTTGCGGACATTGACAGCGCTGCTCTTCAGGGCAGAAATTTGCCCTGCGATACTATCTAGATCGATTTTAGGAACTGAGGGTTTGAAGCCCTTTGGTGCAACACGGTAGATGGCGCCTGACAACGTATTGTCATGGTCAGCATGTCCGCCGACTCGTGGATCATACCAGTCACTTACGTAGATTGCTCCGTCGGGACCAACCAAGACATCGGAAGGCCGGAACAGGGTTTTTTCTTCTTTGTTGGTGCGCCCTCCCTTAAAGTCGGTGCCGGCAAATTCTTCCTCAACATTGGTGGTAAGAAAATTAAAGCGTTCAAGCTTGAACCCTGCTCCTTCCGGGACTGGTAGGTAGCCAAACACCGTGTTGCGTGCCGGTTCGCAACTGAGCAGCAGTCCGGAGCTATAGGCATCACCGAGGGCACCGCCCTCATAGAAACCAATGCCGGTAGGCGATCCGCCGCCATAGACATCACCGGCAGGCATTGTTCCGGGGTCTTCCTGGCGCCATTCAGCGATCTGAGTGGATTGTCCGGGTCGGCGGTCCGATCCCCAACTGCGTTTGCCATCAGCTGAGCAGAACCCCGCGTTACCATATTCGAGAAGGAAGGTGGTTCGGCATGCCGGTGGGTCATCATTGTCGTTCTGAAAGACATCACCAAAGGAGGTGACGGTTTGCTCATAACTATTGCGGAAGTTATGACCGATTACCTCAGCATGAGTGCCATCCGGGTTCATGCGGTAAGCGGCACCCCCGATCCATACATGACCATCATCACTTTCCTGCCCGGCAATTTGTCGCATCTGGTAGGCGCTTCCAAGACGGAAGGTCTTGCCGGATTTGTCGGTAAACTGGGCACCACAATTCCCGTGGTTCCAGTACCATTTTCCATCAGGTCCTACGGTGACGGAGTGCAGCGAATGGTCATGCTGCTTGCTGTTGAATCCCGAAAGTAATACTTCTCGTTTATCGATTTCGGGATCGAACTTAAGGTTGCGATCGACATCTGTGTAAATCACCAGTTCCGGTGTCATTGAGACTACGATCTTGTTGTCGATGACAGCGACTCCGAGGGGAGCTGTCAGAAATTTCTCCTGAACGAAGGTATGTGCCTTGTCCGCCTTTCCATCTAAGTTGGTGTCTTCGAGCACGACGATTCGGTCACCTTCTGGTTTGCGTCCCCCGTGGCGGCGGTAGTTGACTCCTTCTGCGACCCAGATACGGCCATCCTTGTCGACATCCATGTTCGTTGGATTAAAAAACATGGGCGATTGCGCCCAAAGAGTGACTTCCAGTTCACCGTGGGCCTTGAAGAGATCAAGCGGCACTACTTTGTGCTGTCCAACGGCTGATGTTGCAAGGGCTAAGGAGGTTACTAGGAAAAAGAATGGCTTAAAACGGTGATTCATTGCTCTGAAACGTAGATTTGTAGGGTAATTTCACACAATCCATAAATTCACTCCAGCATGAAATTATCCACTTGCACCTTATGCAACAACTACGCATATTCCCCGCCCGGCAAAAATCCTGCGTAGCTCAGCGGTAGAGCGGGTGGCTGTTAACCACTAGGTCGTTGGTTCGAATCCAACCGCAGGAGCCACCATCGTATAAATGACCCTTCGGGTCATCCTGAGTCAAATCACGACTCTCTTCCTCACTCTCAAT
>CALCSP010000737.1 GCA_937893785.1 uncultured Verrucomicrobiales bacterium | reverse complement strand
TTGTCGAGAAACAGCAGGTCTTCCTTATGCTGCGCAAAAGGCTGCATCATCGGAGAAAGCCGAAAATCATGCTCATTCCCATCATTGATATTCCAAGACGGCGGATGCACCCCATTGGGCTTAAAAAGAGTCATGAAGCGCACGGGTGGCTTCTCACCGATCAGATTTGCCGCCGGCGCCGACATCATGTTGAGCAGGGGCAATGGTATAGCTGCCGCCGCTCCGCGCAGGAACGTTCTCCGATCAATTAACCAGCTTTTTGACCGACTCATGATGCTTTATTTCTAATGGCCATCGTAAAGGGCATGCTCACTGCGATTGCACGAATCAAGTCTCCGTAACCTCCATTGCTTTTCTCCATCTCATCAGTAATGCGCTCAATTGTTGAACGGTCATACACTGTTAGCTTGCGTGCCAGCCCGTAAGAAAGCATGCGCTCAACGATGTTACGGATTATCACTCTTCTCTGTGATGTGATCAAGATTTTCTTCAATCCTGCAAAGTCCTTAAAGCTCTCTCCGGAGGGCAATTGGCCTGACGTGTCAACCGGGTCCTGACTGTTGGTTATCAAATCACCATTGCTTCTGTAAGCATCAAGAGCAAACCCAAGCGGATCGATCTTGTCATGACACACCGCACAGGACGCATTGTCTCGATGAACTGCAAAACGCTCACGAAAACTCAATGTTTCACCCTTTCTGTTATTGGGCACGGGCTTGATATCATCCGGAGGGTCAGGCAAGTGCACGCCCATGATTCGCTCAAGCATCCAGTGACCCCGGGTAACCGGCCCCTTATTCATCATTAGTATACCAGGCATGGTGATAATGCCGCCACGCACTTTACTATCCTCAAGGGAAATTCTCTGAAGAGGAACGTATGCCTTTTCCACTCCCTGCGCCCGAGCCACGTTCTTGATCTTCGGTTGATCCTTTTTCTCGTAAAAACGGCGCATTTGCGGATTGGCATAGGTAACTCGTGAGTCAATGAGCTCAAGCAACGGTCGGTTCTCGCTAAATAGGTAATGAAGAAACTCCAGTGGCTGATCGGTAATCCCCTTCTTGTAAACAGGGTTGCGCCCGGCGACCTTTTCGATCTCACCCAGAGTGAGCCATTCCCTTGCAAAAACCTCCGTAAGCATTCTGGCCTTGGGAGAAGCCAACAGTCGCGTTACCTGATCATGAATTGCGGCCTTGGTCTGAAGCCCTCCGACAGCAACCTTCATCAGGGTCTCATCAGGCATGTCCGCCCAGATAAAATATGAAAGACGC
>CALCSP010000736.1 GCA_937893785.1 uncultured Verrucomicrobiales bacterium | reverse complement strand
TTTCTGTGCTTGGAGGCAAGCTCATCAAGGATGATTGTTCCGCTTTGGGGGAAATTACCGATAAACTCGACATTGGCCTCTTTTTCGATAGGCTCTAGCAGAGAACTAGGAAAGTTCGTAAAGGTTGCGAATGGCTCTGCAGTGATCGCGCCTGCTATTTCCCAATGCCCTGTGGATGTATCCTTACCTTTTGATGCGGGTTGCATCCAACCGTAAGCGCAGCCAGGAAGTAGTTTTGTAGGTGTGTCCTTACGCTGGTGTGCCAGCCGCAGTCCTAATGAGTCTAGCTGACTGAGTTTGAGATCGGGCACATGGTCTAAGATGTGGCCTAGTGTATCAGCACCATCATCACCGTAATGGTGTGCGTCGCTTGTGGATCCGATACCCACGCTGTCGAGGACGATGAGTATTGCGCGCATTGCGCCTAGGTTCCGACAGGATGCCAGAGAGTTTTCAGTTCTGCTGAATCCAGGATGAAGTAGGGGTCCCGCCCTTTGCTTCCTTTCCATTCCTCCTTCCGGAGTTCTCTAATAGTGACCCTTTTGAGGTTTGTGGAACTGCCTTTTTTCAGAACCGATGCGATTTGGTGGTCACCTGAGCCGTCAACAATGGCATTGATATCCATGTGGTTTGCAAAATGCGGAGCTAACTCGGCACGATTTCCGGAAAGAATGTTAACGACCCCTCCAGGGACGTCACTTGTTGCAATAACCTCTGCCAGTGTAATTGCCGCGAGGGGTGATTGCTCGGATGCTAGCACGATCAAAGAGTTGCCAGCGAGTATGGCTGGTGCCATGAGAGTGGCCAATGCTAATAATGCGGGTTCGTCAGGGCAAATAGCGGCAACAACGCCGGTTGGTTCATAGTTGGAGAAATTGAAATAAGAAGATGAAACGGAATTCGTAGAAGCAAATACCTGACTGTATTTATCAGCCCAGCCGGCATAATAAACGATGCGGTCAATGGTGTTATTAATCTCCGATTTTGCTGTTGAGATGCTTACTCCGCTGCCCTTCGATATCTCTGCGGCCACTGAGGCGGAGCGGCCTTCGAGCATCTCGGCAATCCTGTAAAGAATTTGCCCGCGAAGGTAGGGTGACATGGCAGACCAATCTGGTTGGGCTTTGCGGGCAGCAACGACAGAATCACGGAGATCCTTGCGGGAGGCCTGACAATAACTTGCGATGTGTTGGCCGGATTTCGGGTGGCATATATTCAAATACCTTCCGCTTTCTGTCCGCGGGAATTTTCCCCCGATGAACAATTTATAGGTTTTGTGTATTGTGGCTCTTTCGCCTTTCTGTTTCATCTTGATAGCAGGAAGGGGCTAGGCATTGTCCCGGATATGAATCCAGGCATGAACGTGTGGATCACCCCGGAAAAAACATACCATCGATGGGCCTTCAATTTGCCAGACGTCCCATACCCGGTCGTTGCCAACGTCCTCCTTCTCGAAAAAAGCCATGTGTAGGTGTTCGAATCCGGCTTTCTCAATAAGCTGGAGGGCTTCTTGAGCATCCTTTTTGCGGTATGGTGCGAGAATATCTTTGATGGTTTCCTTTACCTTTCCTCTTTGGTCATCGCTAAGTTCCGTCATCGGTATTCCCTCTAGCCCCTTTTTCTTGCCGGTCAGCTCAACGGTTTTTGTTCCTTCCTCGTCCCTTGCTTCATCAAGCAGGGCAACCTTGCGTTGTTTACCGCTGAGCATTTTATAGACCTCGTTGGCTTTTTTTGCCTGATACCAGTAGGCATTGCCAGGGTGATCTGGTTTTTCAACAAATCCCTGTGCGGCATGGCCATAAAAAATTGGTCCGCCAAAAGCGCTGCCCTCAACTGAGTCGCCGTCGCAACGGCGAGTGCAGTGTCGGCCAGTGAGCACAAATTCAAACTTTCCTGTGCCCGGTTTGCCGAAAAGGCCTATTGAGCAATCAGCAAATCCAGCATTGCCGCTGTCATGAACGACTTGGTTGTAGACGGTTTCCGCGTAATCCTCACTGTGGAGCCCCATAAAAATCTCCTTCACTAGAGCCTGCTGATCCGGGCTAAACGAATTGCCGAGACGAGGTTTTGTGATGTGCCAGTTATTGTCGACTTTTAGGCGGAGAGGGTGGTCAAAGTCAAAACAAATAGCCTTGCGCTGTTTGTCGTCCAGGCTCTTAAAAAGCTGAGTGACCAATGTTTCCGGAGAGTCATCCTTGCGCTTTGCAGCTTCTAAGATACCGGGGAGTGACAAACTTGCACTGCCAGCCGCGGCAGTTGCTAGGAAACGGCGACGATCAATATTCGCTGGGTAGTTTTCCTTCTTCATGTCTCCACAATAACTCCTGAAAAGCACCAGTGCGAGCAGGAATGAAAATTGTTGCATGCCTTGAATGATAGGATGCTATGGGGCATGGTGGTCATTATGCAGAATTTTACGAGAATGGTGGCCTTTCTGATTTTTTCTTTGTTGGCAGTTTTT
>CALCSP010000735.1 GCA_937893785.1 uncultured Verrucomicrobiales bacterium | reverse complement strand
CCAACAAGCATCTGTGCTATTTTCATTCGGCCAAAACGTGCCTGCCAGCCATCTTGTCCACGATGCGACATGCGGGCAACACCGCTCAGGGCCTGTTTCACGGCCGTCTCTTCGCAAGGTGTTGGCTTGCGAATTTCTTCAGAGGATGAAGCTATGCAGTTGTCGCAAGTGTTACAGACCCCGAGATCTTTTTCTCCAAAGTAATTTAAAATCCATGCTTGCCGGCAACTGGTTGCATAGCAGAGGTTGACCATTGCCTTTAACTTATCACGGTCACGGGTTTCTTTTTCAGAGAGTGCTGTGCAATCTATATCAGGGGTTGCTGTCTCAATGATGCGCGTTCCCCTGATTCTTTGCCCCGGAGCATCAAATCGCTCAATTGCCCGGGACCGAACTAAGTAAGAAAGAGCGCTGCTGACAGCCATTGTGTTGCGGGCACCGACTTTTTCGCAGAGATCCTGTGTCGGTATAAAGGCCTCTGACTGTTGGTCAGAGGCCTTTATGAGATGCCTGTGTACATCGAGTATCAATGAGGAAGTAGGGTTGCTTCCCTCTATGAAGAACTCCTGGGTGCGGGTGTCTGCGTAATTGAAAAGCAACTCACAAACTGCAGTTTCTCCGTCTCTTCCAGCCCTTCCAGCTTCTTGGTAATAGGCTTCTATGCTTCCTGGTATGTCAAAGTGGATTACAAATCTCACGTCGGATCTGTCGATGCCCATGCCAAAGGCATTGGTAGCTACGGCAATATTTGTTTCCCTTGAGATAAAGCTTTCCTGATTTTGTTCACGTTCTGAATCCGGCATGCCCCCGTGATAGGAAATAACCTGTATTCCCCAAGCATTGAGAGTTTCGTGTACTTCCTCAACACGTTTTCTGGTGGCACAGTAAATAATGCCGGTTTTGTGCTTTTCAATGACGGTCCGAATACGTTTGTATTTCTCCTTACGGTTGGTGCACGGTGTTATTTGCAGTGCAAGGTTTGGTCTGGCAAAACCACTGACACACTGGAAAGGATCACGCAGTGTAAGGTGGTGTAGGATATCTGAACGAACTTCCGGTGTTGCGGTAGCCGTGAAGGCGGCGATTTGTGGGTTGCCTATTTCCCTTATGGCTTTGCCCAGAAGTAGGTAATCCGGACGAAAATCGTGTCCCCACTGAGACAGGCAATGAGCTTCATCAATGGCAAATAAAGAGACTTCGACTTTCTGTAGTGCCTTGGTGAAAGCTTCAGATCGGAACCGCTCCGGGGCAATGTAAACCATCTTATAAGCGCCTTTTTGCAAGGATTCAATGTGATGGCGCTGTTCTGTCGCAGTGATGGCACTGTTTATCATCACGGCAGCAATGCCCTTTTCGGTCAGGGCATCAACTTGATCCTTCATCAGCGCGATTAATGGACTGACAACCACTGTGACGCCCTTCATTACCATGGCAGGCAATTGATAGCATAAGGATTTTCCACCCCCAGTGGGCATGACGGCGATGGCATCTTTACCCGCAAGGATTGCGTTGACTACTTCCTTTTGTCCGTCCAAGAAATCCCGGTGACCGAAGTATTTATTGAGGGCCTTGCGTGGGTCCTGTGAAAGCTCGGGTGTTACAGCCACGTTAAGCTTTGGAGGGGTATTGCAATATAGGGACTATTTAATGTCGGTTACTGCTTTTCAACTCGGATACGGTGGAAGCCAAGCGGAGTTTCAGAGTCGAAGTGCAGGTTGTGGCGTAGCGTGACCGTGCTGGTGCCATCATCACCTATTATCGCGTTTTCGGTGACGAAGGCCGCTGATTCGTCGCGCCACGTGATGAGATCAGTTGAATATTCGATGAATACCGATACATCATCCGCAGCAAGATTGCGTTTGAAGGACAGCGTAAGGTATTCCTTTGAACCAATCCTGCTGACGCCTGTGATGATTTCTTTGCCGATTGCATATTCAGCGAGATTGGGCATGCCGTTACCGTTATCATCTGCTACCGGATCTCCGACAAAGGATGTGGATTCACCAGAACCCGGAGTGCCTCCGGGCTTTGAACTGGACCTCCAACTCAAAGCGCTTGAATGATCAGGAATCGTTGAAGGTGCGACAAGGACGAGTGATGGGCCTTGTCCGTCAGCTGTTTCAGGCCATGGTAGTTTATCGTTAAATTCAAAGTCGCGAAGCGGGGTACCAGCCCCATAGGAAAGTTTGATTCTTTCTCCATCATTTCCGAGGCTTCTTGAGAATTCACCAGTCACAAATTCCGGTGTTGATGTGTGACCGTGTCGTAAGTTGAAGGCGGCTTCGTCAGCCACAACGACGATATATTCGCCTGGGCTAATACTGGAACGTCTGCCGTCAATAAAATTAAAGTCAATACCCTTCGTGAATCTTATATCCGTTAGGTCCAGGGGCGCATTGCCTGCATTATAGACTTCAATCCAATCAAGGTCTGATTCTTCAAGGTCAGGTTTTGTAGCAAGTTCCTCAGGTGTTGGTGAAGCCGCATGGTACATGATCTCACTGATAACGAGGGATTCAGTCCATGGGGAAATGGTTGGCTCTGAAACCGTGAATTCGATGGGCTGAGACCAGTGGCTCCATCGACCGGTGTTATCCATGTGTCTTACACGGCTTCTATATGTCCCACCTACTCGGACCGCAGTGGCGGGCGGAGCTATTGCAGCGTTAAATTCAGAAAATTCACCTGACTCCCAGTCTGCCTGCCATTCAAATTTCACCTTATCGCCAGGTGGGAGTAGTCGCTTTTCGGCTGATATCGCCATATCAAATCCCAGATCACTACTTCCTGCTGAGCGGTTGTGTAGCTCCACAGCGATAATATTTTCGCCAGCTACAAAGGCTTCTGGATCAACGTTGAAGTTATCAAAGACACCTTCATTTCCATTTCTTGAAGCGTAGCTTCTGTGATTGACGATCAGCCCGTCTGTAAAACCGTCACGTAAGACTTCCTGCCCATTGACATAGACAATGGC
This sequence comes from uncultured Verrucomicrobiales bacterium, assembly GCA_937893785.1. Classification (GTDB taxonomy): domain Bacteria; phylum Verrucomicrobiota; class Verrucomicrobiia; order Verrucomicrobiales; family DEV007; genus CACIUL01. The sequence goes on along the minus strand of CALCSP010000735.1, from coordinate 228 downwards.
TCCGTCATCAACATGCATTTGGAAAATAAACTCTTCGATCAATTCGGGATCCGCGATATTGACGGTTCTTCTGAAATAAGTTGTGGGATATTTGTCTGAGGCATTCGGTCCGTAATTAATTGTCGTAGCCAAAACTGTTCCGGAGATGCCACCATAACCAGCAGGGGTGTCTCCTGTCTGCCATGCTGAGTCATCAAAATCGGCTTGCTGCCATGCAGTGCCCTGATT
>CALCSP010000734.1 GCA_937893785.1 uncultured Verrucomicrobiales bacterium | reverse complement strand
TGCGAGGATATAGTCTTTGCAATCAAGCGTGAATTTACCATCTTTGATACGATTGCCGAAACGGCCTACACTGGCACCGAAATATGGATTCTTAGAACCCGTGTAACCGTCCACTGAATCGTAACCATGCAGCAAATCCTCGATCGTGCCGTCACGATCGGGCGCCTTGAGTGATACCAGTGTTGCACCGTAGTTAGTAATTTTTGCAGTGACACCATTCGCATTACTCAGCGTATAGATCAGCGCTTCGCGTCCGTCTTCGAGATGCCCAAAGGTCGCAGTCAGAATTTTATAATAGTCAGATTTCATAGAATTGTTTCCACAACCACAAAGTGCAGCAGTTGCAAGTGTCAGTAGTAGGGTTGGGGTGTTTTTCACCGTGTTTATAGAGTTATCATAAATTTAAGATGAGGTGAGAATCAGTTCATCTTTTCCGACGCACTCCGAGCACTAATGATTTCGTTCTTCCCACGGATGATCCGGCTTCTTCCTTTGAAAAAGCGCACGTATGACTTAAGATCCTCCTCCCAGCTCTTTTCATAAACCTCATCCCCAGCGAGGAACAATATGACATTCAAAGATGGCGGCTGTTGCCCTCTGCTGGTGTATAACTTTTCTATTACATTGGTGAAATGTTTTTCCACGTCTCTCGGACTGGTGCTCGTATGACCAGGACCGCCCCCAGGGTGAGGGTTTTTCCAACTAAGTCCCAACTCATTGGCTTGGCCACGGACGTCATTGCTGTTACGAGCAAGCACACGGGGTGGCTCTCCACGAGCGGCACGAGCCTTATTGATTTTAGCCAATTCATTAGCAACTCGTTGCCTCATCTCAGGCTCTTCTTGGTAAAATGCAGCAGCCTGCTCTTGATAGGCAGCAGAAGATCTAAGTTCTTCCCAGGCTATTAGCTGCGCCTCACCCGGCGGAGCCACCACCTGACCAAAGCCACGATGGTCGCCGGTAATCATAAAGATCGCGTCTGCACTTTGCTCAATGACAAGTTGAGTCATAAATGCAGTGTGATTGTGCCCATTATTCCACGACACCGCAGCTTGCATCTCACTCTCTGGCAATGCTTTGAGTAGCGGCATGATAGCTCCAGAAACGCCCTCGAGGCCAGGTCTAGCCGCATTATTATTCACTGTTGCGATCCATTTAATCAACTCCTGATGGACTTCCTTGCCTGATGGCACTAGTTGCGGCTTAAAGAGCTTAATTCGTCGGATATCCGTTAACATGACGTTGAACAAGGTGCCCGCAGAAAGATTGCCTACCATGTCAGAAATCTCATCCTTGATCACACGGTAACTATCCAATCCGCCCTTTTCGTCTGTCACCATTCGGCGACTGGTATCGATCACAAACAGGATACGCTCTGCCCGCGTCTTCAAGCCAAACACACTAATATCCGAGAGCCCCATGCCGATGCTCCCTCGTGTGCCTCCAAGTAACCTACCGCCACCAACGCCACCCAGGCCAGCACTCACAGTGAAATTCTGATCCATATCAGGCAAATCTACATCCACATTGGCAACAGCGATATTTGCAACCGGCCGCATACTTAAGCGCTGCGTTTGCGGGACTTTCGCCTGCTCCGGCCGAATTACCACTTTCACCTCACGCGGTGGCTCTTCTTCGGCGACCGATGGCGGTTCCTCAAATTGTGCTTCGTCCTGAATTACAATTGTGGCAATCGTCACGACTCCCGCAATAAAAGCTCCCACGACATGAACCAAAACACTGGCGGCGATAACCTTCATCAGCATCGGGTTCATCTTCTTCTTTAATTCGGGTGGTATCATAGATAGTAAACTTAGCAGGTTAAGCTATTATTTCTCGGTCGGGACAACGATCCCCTGAATGATGACTTTTTGGCAAAATATGAAAATCAATAAAGTTGGCACCGCCGCAATCATGAGCGATGCAAAGAC
>CALCSP010000733.1 GCA_937893785.1 uncultured Verrucomicrobiales bacterium | reverse complement strand
ATCCGAACTGGAAAGTTCCGGGCAGACGACGCTAAACTGTGCATGACATGAACCTCATCAGCACCATAACAGGCAATCGAAGGACCATTGTGTGGGTTCTTGCTTTTGTGGCCGGGATTCTTTCATGCGAGACGGCAAGTGCTGCGGCACCTGCTGGGTTTGATCAGTTGCTTAAGCCATTCCTGAAACAGAACTGCATTCGCTGTCACGGGGAGAAAAAGCAAAAGGGCAAGCTTGCCCTCCACGAGGTATCATTTGATTTCACGAAGACCGAGACTTCCGACTTGTGGCTTGAGATTCTTGAGCAACTGACGGCCGGAGACATGCCGCCGCCTGATGAAGATAAGCAACCAAGTGTTTCGGCACGTAACGCGGCGATCGAGTGGATCGATCGCCAATTGCTGACAGCGGGCTCGGGTGATGCCTATCGCAAAAAGCTGCTCGCCCCTGAATACGGCAACTGGGTGAGTCACGAGAAGCTGTTCTCGGGTGAAATCAAGACGCCTCCCTTTTCGCCTGCGCGGATTTGGCGGTTCAGCACCGAGATTTTTGCACACAAGGGATTTGGAAAGGCGAAGAGTCCATTCACTTATGTGACTTCGGAGCGTGGAATACGGGACTATGCGGCACTGTCTGTTGCAGATCAAAGCACGGTTCAGATGAAGATTATCGTGGCCGATTCGTTCCTTACAGATCGAGAAAAACGCGGAGATTTTGCGGATTTTACCGATGACAAGCCTGTGCCTGAAGAAAAGGTCCTTGAGGAAGTGATCAGGCGGGAGCACATCCGGGTGATCGGGCGTTACCCGAACAAGGAAGAGCAGGAAAAGTACCTTACCTTTCTCAAACAGAGCATCAAGACTGGCGGCAACCTGGAAGGATTCAAAACGACGATCAAGGCGATGTTCCTCAGTCCGGAGTCGATTTACCGAATGGAATTTGGCCTGGGTGAGGTGGATGAGCACGGACGCCGGCATTTGTCACCGGATGAATTGGCTCATGCGATTGCCTATGCATTGACGGATCATAAGCCGGATAACAATCAGTTCATTCGAGACGCACTGCAGAAGGGTGAGCTGAAAACCAAGGAGGATGTGACCAATCTCGTTCGGCAATTGCTGGATGAGCAACTTTTGACGGGGAACTGGAACCGGAAAGATCTACCGAGGATTATGCGTTTTTTTGATGAGTTCTTTGGTATTCATCGCGCCGGAACAGTTTTTAAGGACAACGACCGTCGGCGAGCGGAAAAAATTAACCAGTGGAACACGGATATGCTTATTCATGATGCTCGGATGCTCATTGAACATGTTTTGAGAAAAGACAAGGACGTGATCGCCGAGTTGCTGACGACAAATGAATACTTCATCGCGCATCCGGGAGACAACCAGTATGCCCGCGAGCATTACGAGAACCAAATATCCAAGATCATGGATCCGGGTTTTGTCGAAGCGCATGTTGAGAAGCGCCGAGGGCAAATTAAGCGAGATTTTAACTTTGAAAACATGCCGGAAAAGGCCGAGCAAGCTTTGGTTGCTGCCCGCAAGGATGCTGAGAGAACGGTGGCGGTGTATAAGCAAACTCTGGAGAAGGGCATGCACCGTCATCCCAATTTTCCTTTTGTCGGAAAGAGGCGTGGCATTGCGGATCTTCTTTACATTGAGCCTTACAACTTACCAAGTAACGGTCGTCATGATGAGCAGAAGTGGGATTGGCCATTGGAGCAACCATTCAAGATGCCCAAGGAGCAGCGTGCCGGATTGTTGACCCATCCGGCATGGTTGACGGCTTATTCTCTTAATGAGGACAATGATCCGATTCATCGGGGAATTTGGGTATATGAACGGTTGCTCGCCGGGGTGCTTGGGGACGTGCCGCCGGACGTTGACGCGGCTGTGCCGACCGATCCACACAAGACCCTTCGGCAACGGATGGAGCCGTTACGCAGCGAACGGTGCTGGAAGTGCCACCGCAAAATGAACCCGCTTGGCGAAACGTTCGAGATCTTTGATGACTGGGGGCGCTTCCGGACGCATCACTATTTTGACGAGAACGGTGAAATCTACACGCGGCGTGACAACCAATTTGATCGTAAGCTAAAGGACGGAGAACTCACAACCCGCAAGGTCGACGCCTCCGGAGAAATTGCCTTCACGGGTGACTCCAAGATCGATGGTAAGGTAAAGGACGCAGTCGAGATGATGCAACGCTTGGGGCATTCGGATCGCGCTCGCCAGTCATTTATAAGGCATTTGTTTCGATATTTCATGGGGCGAAATGAGATGCTCAGTGATTCAAAGACCTTGATCGAGGCTGAAAAATCCTATTTAGATAACGGTGGTAGCTTTAAAGCGCTTGTAGTATCATTACTAAGTTCCGATTCCTTTCTTTATAGGCGATAACCATTTTTATGATTTATAGAAGACGTCAATTTTTCAAGAACCTTTCCTTTGGCGGAAGTTCTCTGGCGATGGCTCCCTTTTTACATTCGCTCCGTGTTCATGGAGCCGGTGACGAGGTGGCTTTGCCGAAGCGTTTTGTCTTCGTGGTCAAATCCTCCGGGATCGACAAGTTCAACCTGGTGCCCGAGGGTCTCGAAAATCACTTTGTCAATCCGGATGACGGGAAGAAACTGGGAAATCGAGGACGACGGGAAGGACCACTAGTAGATGTCGCACTGGCCGATTACAAGCTACCCGAAAAACTGGCTGATCTGGAAACTTTCAAGGACCGCCTGACAGTCATTCAAAGTTTGTCCGGGGTGGGCTTCCGGGGAAATCACACCAAGGGATTTGGGACCCTGTCTCTTCACGATTCGGAAAAAGTAGCGGTTGCCCCGACGCTGGATTGCCTGCTCGGGCAGCATCTCTCCACTGGTCCTTATCCGATGTATGGGATGGCTATGAACGGGCAACTTCTGGAGGGCGGATGGAAACCCGAAGACTCTTATTGCTATCCAAATCTTTCCGCCTATGCGGCCGCCAAGCCTGTTGCTTATCAAGGTTCACCCAAGAAAGCCTTTCTCGAACTCTTCGGAGCAGCCGTGGCGAGCCCACAGGAACTGGAAAAGAAAATCGCCCTGAACGGTAGTCTTATGGATTTTCTTACTGAGGATGCCCGGCGGGTTGAGAAGCAACTTTCAGGGGATGATAAGGAACGATTTGCTCTTTACATGGATTCGTTTGATTCGCTCCGCAAGATCGAGGAAAAGAAAGCTGCCCTCACGGACCGCATTCAAAAGCATGCCCCGGAACATACGAATCGCTATGATTCAAGCTCTCCGTCCGCCCGGATTGAATCGCACTTTGAAATCGCTTCCGCTGCATTGATTGCAGGACTGACCAATGTGATTACTCTCAGACCGGATACCCTTGGTGTGAAGTACACCGAACTTGGTCTTTTAAACTCTGTTCATGCCCTTGGACATCTTCAGGACAACAAGGCTTCCAACGGTTGGAGTGGTCACCAAGCTCGCATGGAGGTTGAGAAGTTGCACCTGAAGCAGATTGCTAAAATGGCAAAACAATTAGCCGGGATTCCGGAAGGGAATGGCTCGATGTTAGACAATACAATGATCGTTTACATGTCGTGTTCGTCAGGTGATCATCATTGCGCTGGTCATGATTGGCCAGTTATTCTGCTGGGAGGGATGAATAAAAAGTTGAAGATGGGACGTTACATTGAATTCCCCAAGTATGGAACCAAAGGTCACCGTACGGTTGGTAATCTTTACCTTTCCCTGATGCAGGCTGCGGGGATGAAAACTTCTGAAACCTTTGGGCAAATGGATGCCAACCTAAAGGATTTCGACCTCAAGGGGCCGCTTCAGGAATTGATGGCGGGATAGGAGAATAAAGATCGCTTGATGTGTAAGAACATACGTCAATAACTTGCTTCCGTTTTACAGGCAGCAACGCTTCTCTGCTTTATTGGTAATAGCCAATGCCAAAGTGCTGCCATAAGAATACTGACTACCTGCTTTTGTATGCAGCGGAATTGAGGGGTGCGCTACCAAGCTATCAATAACTATTTATGAGGACTAGCGTTTCATCTGAATATATTTTGGAGGCCACCCTTTCGTTCCTTCGGGAGGAATATTGTCAGAAAGCTGACTGCCATCAGCTAAGGTGAAGGATGTGCCGAAAAGGTATTTCCCCGGGGGAGGATTCCTCGAATAGTGGCCTCCGCCCCAATACGGACCTTTGGCAATAACATCGAATCGGGTAACCTTTCCGTTTTGCGATTCAATGTAGCCAAGGATATCTGCGGTATGTCCCCAACCTCTGGATGTGTTCTCAACAGAAATGGTGCCAGTGATGACGCCGTTTATCAGCCTGATATCGATTTTTGTGAAGTCTTCCTTTTTCCAAAATGAGGGTGAACCACGTGTGGCATCCACTAGATGAAAACGGCAAATACGGTCTATAAGGGAATCCATAAGAACTCCCTTAACCAGTGCTGCGTGTTCTTCTTTTGTCGTCCATAGATTGTCTCTTGAGATTGCGCTTTGATAGATAGACTGTTCGCGATTTTTTGATTTTTTATACCCACTAAGCACCTTGGAATTGGTTCGAATCACGAGCCCGCCTTTGGGTGGAACTAAATGGGGATTCCAGTTAGATGTGTTTTTTGAAGCTTTGATAGGGGCTACTGAACTGGGTTGATATTTGCTTATTCCATCTTTAATAAAGCGAAGTGCGACCTCGGGGAATCGATGGTTTGAATAGGCCAGGAACTCTCCCGAGGCGGTGCATATGTAGAAGCCTTGGGTGTTGCCACTTTTGTAATCTTTGCCGTATCTTCCTGAGACAATTTTTCGATAGAAGATTCCCTCTGCATCTTTTTGCCTTCGGTGGTAATCCTGATCGATCGCGACAGGTATAAATGCTTCTTGCAAAATTTTGATGATAGCTGGGTTAGCGAATATCGACTCACGGTCGATGATTCCGTTATTTCAGACGCAGGCCATAGGGTGGCCATTCATGGCCCAGATAAAAATAGGCTTCCTCTCTGCACCTGCTTTTGCCTGTGCTTTGAGCAGATTTAGATTCCAGGGAATAGTTTTCCAAGATTCCTTTTGTGGAGGAATCAGGATGTTGCGTAGCTCTTCAAATTCAGCTTCGGTAAGTCCATCGGATCTTAGGGGGGAGGTAAATAGGAGAGCGAAGATTACAAGCCAGAAGGTTGTGTTGGTGTTTTTTTTCATGGAGTGCTGCTACTGTGAAGCCCGGGAAAATACTTGTTACGAATAGAATACTTTCACAAATGTGAGGCATAACAATCTGTAATTGGAATGGCGTTTGGCCGGATCGAGGGAGCCAATGAGAAACAAATATACCAACTTATATCCTTTGGGTTTCACCCAATTCACCAGCCAAAAAGTTGCCTGAGTCACTCTTTAAGATGATGTCAGTGGGAAAAATCCTTTCGTTTTTCCATATCTCCCTTAATCCCTGTGTTTTCTTAGAACATGTTGAAGAATGATGTTTCT
>CALCSP010000732.1 GCA_937893785.1 uncultured Verrucomicrobiales bacterium | reverse complement strand
GTGATGGCTTGCCGGATGCCTTTGAGTTAGAAAACACAGATCCCGAGTCGGCAACCGCGCTCAATGCCGCCGATGATCTGGATAATGATGGGCTCACCAACCTGCAGGAATACAAAAATAAAACCGATCCGAACAATTCCGACACCGATGGAGATGGATTCCTGGACGGCATGGAATTAAGCAGGGGATCCAACCCCCGTAATCCGCAAAGCAAACCAGCCATTGTATCGTCACTGGCAAACCTCAATCGCAATTATACCTACCTTTATTTTGAAAATGGGCATCCGCCAACGAGGGGGCCCTCCCGCCGACGCATCACCGCAGCATACAATAATGCCCGGGCAAATCCAGATATCGTAATCCAGACAGGATATTACAGCATCCGCCTGGAATGTGACACCATGGCACTGAGCGGCTTTGATGCCTTGGAGGGACCTGACTATCTATCGGCTTTAACGACCGATGTTACCCAATTTAGCCCGGCTGAGCTCAAGCTTTATGCCGATGTGGGCGACATGCGTTATACCTGCACATCAGGGATCGTCCAGGATGACAACAATCAATACATTCGCTTCATCCAGGGAGGGCAATATGTCCAGCGCTTTGATCATACTCGCCTTGAATTCACCGCCCCATCTGGGGAAAAAATATATGGTCGGTTAGAAGTGACTGCTTGGCCGGATCATGTCAGCTTTCAGTTGGATTTCACCGGGCAGAACTCCATTACCGGTACCGGGATAGAAATTATTTCACCTCAAGGCACTACGCACTCTGCGCTTAGCAATGATGATAAAGTCTCGCTTTCGGTGGTTCCACAAAAAGATCAATCCTACAACAAACTGGATGTTCCTAATTATATCAGTGCACTAAAAAACTGGAATGGGGTCAACCTTTCCAGTCAGTGGGACAATGATGAAATGGCAATAAAGCTTGATGTTCCTACCCCGAATTTCTCGCAACGAAATGCAAAGAACACCGTTCATGAATATACATTCCGCGCCACTAACCCAACAGATCAGGCAGCGGATATCCCTGTGATTTTCGAACCTGGACGCCCAAGGGCTGTCACTGGCACGATGATGTTGTTGTGCAACGAGGATGGAAGTCCTAGTGGCATTCCCGTGCAGGTTTCAAAGAACTGGCATGGAACTGCAGGTAGCACTCCTCATGCAGGATTCTGGTTGCGTGGCTATACCATGCTCCCTTTAGCTGCCGGGGAATCCAAAAACTTTCGCCTCAAAATTGTCTACGGCTACTGGGGGAATGGTTCGTTTGGAGCTGTTTCGCATTCGTCACTTTCATTAATTGGCTGGTCCACCCAGTCGACATGGAAATGGGATGAGGCGGCACTGGGAGCATGGGGAGAATCCATGACATATGATATTGCTCAGCATGCAGGAGGAGCCGTGATTGATGATGTCCGGCCCGCATTTACGACTCCGTTTAATGGCGGCACGGACCACAACTGGACAGAAAATGTGGGTGGTGGCGATTTCCTGAATTATTACGACAGCTCAAATGTCTATCGGCCGGGCAAAAAATTGAAAACCTGTTACCGTTGGGCGGGCCCGAACATGACCGAGGTTCTGTATTCCGGGGTTAGCTCTGATGATAAAATACGCTTCACTTACCGAACCCGTGGGGTGGCAACGCTTGATTACAATCGTCGATTCCATGCTTATCGATACGAGTTCTTGGAGAACGTGAGCAACCCCAGAAGGCTGGCCTTTTACCAGACGGCCGCAGATTACTACATGACCAGTAATTTCTCCAATTACCACGAGGGCGATGCAGCCGGTCTAGGTAGCAGCAGGGTTTCCAATCCCGGCGGAAACCGCTATAAGGAGACCCCGTTTTCCTTCAACTCTCGATGGCTTGCCATTGACGATGAAACCACAAGCACCGGCCATAGCCCAAGCGGTTATCGCGGGCTTCTCTCCATCCGTTCTACCCTAAATGGGGATCCTTTTGAAACCTTCATGCATCCATACGGACGCAGCTGGGGAACCAGCACAACTCTCTTTGACCTCAGTTCCTCATCGATAAGGCGATCCTACTCTTCTGGGGACATACTTGAGGGGGAAGTCGCATTTGTCCTCCCCGCCAAGTCGCCAGCTGTCTACTGGGGACATGACACTGAGTTTGCAGCACGTATCGGCGGCTATGACCAGGCTTGGAATGCCGTTCACGATGAGTTTCGTTACAACCGCAATCTTGATATCACTGTACATCAGGGCAAGCTAGCAAATGATTACCCGCTGGAAATCACGGCCACCAAAAATCCAGTGCTCGCAGAATTTACGATCAACAGCGGGGGTATTGGGCACCTGCCGGTTGTGCTAAAGAATGTTCACCCCGGAAACGACTTAAAAATTGAGCGAAAAATCAACGGTCAGTGGATTGATCTGCAAGGCGTAAACATCGATCGGCATGACTATTACCAGGGTTATTTCAATGCTTCGATGAGCATGGATTATGCCTTTAGCCTGAAACGACCCTCGGCAAATCTCGAGGAAAGCTGGACAATTCGCATCCTTGGCAGCATGTCGGATTTTGAGAAGTGGCAGTCTGGTTATAGGGATTTACTGGAAAACGACCTAGATCAGGATAAAGACCAAGTTCACCTCTTCCTTGAATACGTTCTTAACGGCAATCCGCTCGAAGAAGACCGTGGTATTCTTCCTTCAATCGAGATTACCGGAGATGATGTTTCTTACGTCTTCCATCGCAGGGCAGAATCCGCAGATAGCTTTGAGCAGGTCTTCCAATACAGCGCCGACCTGAAAAACTGGAGTGAGCTCAACATTACTAACAATCCGGCCGAAGGAATCACCATAGAAACGCTGGTCAATGGTTTAGAAAAAGTAACCATCGGCATGCAGCAAAGTGGCGTTTACGGTCGCATTAAGGTCACTCAATTGCCTTGATCTTAAAGCAATAAGAGATTGCTTCGCGGCATCTTTGATTCGGTTTACTCGTCCACCATGGCATGATTTATTGCTCTGGAATGGCATTTAAGGTATACCAGGACACCGGGTGACTTAGCCTATGACCTTCACTGCAGCGCACTCTTGCGCTGTCCAGTTCGTACACGTAATGAGGACGCAATCCCTCGGCCGTTATGCGCACTGTTTTGCCATCTTCGGCAAGCTCAACGAGAGACACCCTGTGCGTTTTCGTATTGATTTCTTCACCGCCATAGCGGGATGAGTATTGGTAAGTAAAACTGCGCATAGAGAATGCCTGATCGAGCCCATCCTTCGCCAACTTCTTGGTGAACTCGACTTCGAAGCCTTTAGGGCGTGCCCGGAATTCCCTTATAGCGAAAGGAATGATTCCGGTTGCACGCACCTGGACGAGACCGTAAGCGCGGTTACCCAGTGATGACCAACCCCGGTTGGTCATTCCCACCATCAATGAACCATCAGGCGCAAAACCAAGACGGAAGACCGCTGAGGGAAAATCACCAAGAAAAGGGAAGCAAGCACCCTGATACTGACCACCAACCTTTTCCAAGAAAACTCTGTTAATAGCTGCGTTGGTAAACTCGCCAACGAGTAGTTGGCCCTCAAACGGGCCAAACTTACCCGATGCCTCGATTCGCTCAATGTCGGTAGCGCTTCGTCCCATTTTATTATAAGGAAGCCATACGGCAGGTGGCACGAATCGCTCAGATTCGTTTAATGCATCCGGGTAAGGCTGGTTTGCCCGGGGCATGGTCATCTGAAAGGGCGCGTCGAGTAGGTTTAATGTCCCGGCTGATTCCTGATTGCCATAAAAAACTCCTTCACGTAAATGATAAATCGGAGTTGCTGGAATCCATGTGCCTTGCTGATCAGAGAAAAATACATCCCCTTCACGGTTTCTTCCTAGCCCGCAGGGAGAACGCATTCCAAAGGACTTCGGAATAAACCGTCCATCCTTCCCGATAATTCCTCCCCAACCGCGCCAACCAATACTGTTATTGGCAAGCTTTCCCATCCCAACGTTCAAGGTAACCCAGAATTGTCCCTTGCCATCCGGTTGGGGTCCATAGGCATAGGCGTGGTAATTTCCGGAAACATTCCAGCCATCACACTCGGTGAGATAAGCATCCGCCGTACCATTTCCGTCATGATCACGCAATCTGGTCACCTCTCCTCGCTGGCAGACCAAAAGATCAGTGCCGTCTTTTAGGAGGCCAAGCGGCTCGTGCAGCCCGGAAGCGAATAGATGGTAGGAAATTTTGTCCCGTTTCCCTGAGAGTATTCCCTCAATAATCCACACTTCTCCCTTGCGAATACATACTGCAAGCCTTCCATCATCCATCCACGCCATTCCACTCACCTCAAGTGCGATGCCTTTACCTGGCTTCCACTCTGTTGAGCGCGAATGGTCAGCTGAACTGGCTGTAAGAATCTCAAACCGTTCGTAGGAACTGGCATCTTGACCAAAGCAGCCCAAATCTCCAATTACCCGAAAGAAGAGAGTGCTGTAGATAAAATATTTCATTTCCAGCTGTAAATAATGGTCAGCGTATTGTCTTTGCGGTCTTGGTTTACCTGCACTTTATCGGGATGAGATACTCTTGGAGCCTCACCCTCTTCCCAGACAAGGGTCCGTTTCATGGCCTTATCGTTTACCTCAAATTGCTCTCGAATCATCCGCCCAGATTCTTCGATCAAGAAGGTTGGATTTCCCTTCTCGTCCAGTTCATACCCCCGGAATCGCCGCTCTCCGTCCAATTTCTGAAAAGGGTAAACCTCATTACTGAGTGGCTTCTCGAAAGGAGCCATACGCATGAACCATGTCGAGTATGCATCAAAGAAATTCCCTCGCCAAATCAAGGCGGGTCGTGCCGCTTGTCCATCATAGGCCAGGTGAATATCACCAGGAAATCCAACCAAGATAGCTTTCGTGCCTGCACCGGCAAGAAAGGTGCGCTGCACGATTGGTCGAGTCGTTGGCTTGAGTTCAAAAGGAAGGGTATTACCACCTGGAAATCCTTCAGGATCTTCTTTCCCCCATCGAATGAATTCCCAGATCGCCGCGATCTGTTTTTCAGTTTCGCCTCCAAGGACATCGGGAATCGTCGATCTGCCCTGCGGCCAGAATGGCGGCATTAGAATGCCTGATCGGTACGAGGCAGGATTGAGCAAAAAAGAACGGAACCATTCCGGGCGCAATCGCTGATCAAGCGACGCAATGTTCATTCCAGGTATTCCAAGGGAAGGCTTATCATTCCACTGGTGGCAGGTAATGCAATTCACCCCGCCCTTTGCCCCCAGAAGCTTTCGCCCATCTTCTAATGAATCTTCAATGGTGACCAGGGGGGTGACCTCAGGCTTGTCATCTTCCTGCACTAAGCAAGCCGTCAGGGCCTCCGCCTGAAATGGATAGGACGGCATCACTGTTTTCAGGTACGGTCTTACGCGTTTGTGTTGTTCGCCGGCCAGCAATGCCTTGAGCCAGTCTTTTCTTAACTTATGACCGATCCCGGTGAGAGGAGGTGGCAATCTCCCCGTATCACCAAGGCTTTGGTCACCAATAAAGAATAAATCTGTTAGGGGCGTTGGACCGCCCTTTTCGTCCCGTTCATGGCAAGCATGGCAATTCATCGCCTGCAGAGTCAGGTTAGCTGTGGTTTCTTTAATTGGACGTGATGCCTCAAGAAATGCCACAAGCGATCTTCTTTGAATAGCTGTCAGCTCATACCGAGGTAAACCCTTTCGGGATTTAGCATCAAGGCAGTTAGCCTTAGTGCGTATCAAGGAGCCAAGAGTAATTTTTTTCGGCTCAGTTATACTGGGCAAATCGTGGCAGGCTGCACAAGAGAGTTGCTCGACAAGCGCCCGGCCCATTTCCACCTGCTTATTGCTGGCTCTTGGCCAAGGTGTCACTTGGCTCGCCTCTCGCGGATCACTACCCTGAATATCTAGCAGGTGAGCGGCCACGTTGACAGCACCATCACGCCCCAATTCCATATGCGGCATTCGGCCATCAGCGCGATAACGGCTTGTGTGAACTAGGAAATGTTCCAATGCCACTAAACTTGTTTTCGACTTAAGATCAGGGAACGCAATTACTAGTGGAGATGCAAAATCTTGCCCCTTTCCTTTAGGGCTTAAAAAATCATTGGTTGGCGCATGACATGCCACGCACCCCTTTTCGTGATAAATGGCACTGCCAAGTTCCGCATTAGCGTGGCGGGCGGGTTTGAGCTGGAGTCCTTTGCCAAGGGTGGAAAGGTAGGCCGCCACGGCCTGGATTTCCTCTTCCTGCATGCCATGCATCATCATTGGCATCGTCGAGCCTTTACGCCCTTTCTCTGGGTTGCGCAGAAAATCGAGAGTCCAGTTGTAATCCACCCTACTGGATAGGTTTTCCAGAGAAGGACCCTTACGCGGCACTGCTACCGGTGAACTGCCGTGGCAATTAGCACAGCCCAGTTCCGAATAAAGCAGGGCACCTCCCGTTATTGATGCCTCCT
>CALCSP010000731.1 GCA_937893785.1 uncultured Verrucomicrobiales bacterium | reverse complement strand
CCGGTCACCGGTCCGAAATTGACCAAGACATGGCGATTGGAACAACTTTGGCCCGCCGCATTGAACTTCTATACCATGATCGGGGAGAAGACAGGGCGGAAGGTCTTCCGGCAAATGCCCCTAATTCGTCTGTTCAGTTCTCCGGGGCAGGCAAAGCAGTGGGAAAAGCGATTGAATACTTCGGGGTATGCTGAATGCCTTGCAAGCGATGCGCCGGAGCCGGGTAAAGATTTAAAGGCGAAATACGGAGCCGTTACCTTTGAGAATTCCGGTTACCTTGATATTCCAGAGTTTATTACGCTGACCAAAGAAATGCTTGGGGATAATTGGAAGAGAGGTGAGTGGCGTGAAGTTGAGGATCAGGGGATCACTCTGTTTTGTGAAGGGATTTCAGGGTCCGCAAATCCGTTGTTTGAGTGGGTGCCTTTTAAACCAGCAAAAGGTGAGATACTTACATTGGCGATTCCCGGTCTCGATCAGGAAAGGATTGTCAATTGTGGGGGGGTATGGTTATTGCCGGTGGGAGACAATACATTTCGCTGTGGGGCAACCTATGACTGGGGATGTAGTGATCCGAAACCCACCGCTGAGGGAAGAAAGTTGATTGAGCAACGCCTTGGCCGCTTCCTGGAGTTGCCCTATGAGGTAATTGACCACCAGGCCGGAATACGCCCAGTGGTGCGCAAGAGTAGGCTGCTTTGCGGAATGCATCCTTCCCGGAACAGGATTGGATTTTTTAACGGGTTGGGTTCCAAGGGGGTTTTAAATGCTCCTTTTTTTGCTGGAAATTTCGCTGATTTTCTTTGCGGCACGGCGTCTATTGATCCCGAGGTCGATCTTTGCGGAAATATTTGATGAGTGTGTAGGAAGATGAGTGCAGTTCGGGTTACAGATATTGCTCACAGCTTCGTTTCAAAACGGTTGCGGATGGGTGAGGTTGCCGTTGATGCGACAGCCGGAAACGGGTATGACACTCTCGCTCTTGCCAGAATGGTAGGACAAACAGGCGAGGTATTTGCCTTGGATATACAATCTTGTGCGCTTGTTGCCACCGGCAGGAGGCTTAAGGAACATGGTCTGGATCAAGTCGGAAACCTGCACCAGTGCGGGCATGAGAATCTTGCCGATGTAGTTCCTGATATTCATCATGGCAAGGTTTCCGCAGTGATGTTCAACCTTGGTTACCTGCCGGGTGGAGACAAATCTCTGATGACACACGAACAAACGACTCTCAGTGCTATTCAGCAAGCATTGGATATTCTCAAGAAGGGGGGGGTATGCACGGTTGTTTGCTACCCGGGGCATGAAGGGGGTGCCCGCGAGGCGGCTATGGTTTCGCAGTTTGTTGAGGGCCTTGATCCTGATTTATACCGGTTTCAACGGCATGAGAGTGAGCATTGCAAGAATGATTCCCCCTTTCTCTGGGCGGTTGAGAAAATTTGTTCGGGGTAATGTATAGCGTGGGTTGCCAAGCGACCACAGCCTCGGTTATGATTGAGGCTTGTCCGGATTACTTAAAACTCTTACCAATGCCTTTGCCCTTTGGGTGATTATAGGAAGCCTGTGGGCCTGGTTTTATCCAGAGCACTTCAGGTGGTTTGTGGACAAGGATAACAAGATCCTCGGGATCAAGCTGATTCATATCGGGCTTGGGATGATCATGTTCGGGATGGGAATCACGTTAAGCTTTGATGATTTTCGCGCAGTGCTCAAAGTGCCGCGTGCAGTGATTGCCGGAGTGGGAGCACAGTTCACGGTGATGCCGCTGCTCGGCTTTTTCTTAGCGCAGATGTTTGCACTGGAGACAGGTCTTGCGGTTGGTCTGATTCTGGTGAGCTGCTGCCCGGGGGGCACCGCATCAAATGTGGTGACTTACCTCGCTCGTGCCAATTTGCCTTTGTCTGTCTTGATGACGATGTTTTCAACTCTCAGTGCTATTATCATGACTCCGCTTTTGACAGGATGGTTGGCTGGGAAATATGTTGATATTGACCGGTGGAATTTGTTCCTGAACATGGTCGCAGTGGTTTTGCTACCTGTTATTGCAGGTGTTTTACTCAATCGCTTCCTGCCGAGGGCTGTGCGTCATGTGACCCCGTGGTCACCCTTGCTCTCGGTTGTGATCATTGTGCTGATTGTTGGCGGTATTATAGGTAATGCCCGTGGAGCAATCATTGAGCATGCAGGTAGTCTGCTGGTTGTAGTGTTTTTGCTGCATGCTGGGGGCTTCGGTATTGGCTACGGCCTTGCTGCTCTGTTTCGTTTTAAGACTGCCTTCCAGAGGACGCTGAGTATTGAAGTCGGAATGCAGAATTCAGGGCTTGGCAGTAGTTTGGCCAAGACTGAAAAATTTCAGGGGCAGTTTCAATCACCACTGGATGCCGTGCTTGCACCGGTTCCTAGTGCGGTTTCCGCTCTTTATCATTGCATTATCGGCAGCCTGTTAGCTGCTTACTGGCGCAGGCGTAGTCCCGAGAAAAACTGATGAGCAAATGTTTCAGGGTTGCGCAACTCGTTGTAGTTGTTGTTGGTGGGTGTCTGGTGATCAAGGGGTTTCCAATCCTTGGGATTTGTGTGTCCATGATGGCCTGCTGGCATCGCATTTTTGATGTCTTGCTTAACCGCTGTGCTGTCGTTGAGAAGAAGTCTTTAAGCGATGAAGTCAGCGGGTTCCACAAAGATTGTTTTATTGCTGATTTGCATGCTGATGTCTGTCTGTGGAGGCGAGATCTGATGAGAAAGAACCGCCGGGGGCATGTTGATCTGCCACGGCTGATGGAGGGAAACGTGGCCCTGCAGTTTATCACGATACCGACCAAGCTTGTCATCAGTCGGCGTTTTCCACGTGCGTTTTTCAGGGATCTTTTTTTCTGGGGAGCATTCATGAGCCTGCAACATCCCAGCACATGGTTCAGCACTTCAGCTCGTGTCAGGTTGCAGTTACAAAGGCTGAAGTCATGGGTTGCAAGATCGGAAGGAGTGCTTCGCTTGGTTTGCTCAAGGTCGCAGTTGGATGAACTGAAGGATAGCCGTGCGTGTAACGAAGAGTCCATTGGTCTGATGCTAGGCCTGGAGGGGGCGCATGTTCTGCGCGGCAGCCTTGATGTCCCGTGGCTTTTTGAGCAAGGGTTCCGGGTGGTGGGTATCACACATTTTAATGATAATCAGTTTGGCTACTCGGCACACGGTTCGCGCCGGGGCGGGTTGACCCCAGCGGGCAGGGAACTGGTGAGAGAACTGGATAGTCATTCCATAACCATTGACCTTGCTCATGCCTCGGCATCATTGATTGATGATGTGCTTGAGATGCACGGCAAGGGCGAGATTCGTCGTCCGCTGATCGTTTCCCATACTGGCATTAGGGGAGTTCATGACCACAGGAGAAATATATCAGATGATCATGCTGTTGCTATTGCTGCCACAGGGGGACTGATTGGCATCAGCCTGTTTGCTCCTGCCCTGCCCAGTGCTGACCTTGTGGCTTTGGGAAAGAGTGTCAGCTATACGGTAAAGCTCCTGAATCAAGCCGGTATCGATGGTGCCCGGCATGTGGCCATCGGATCGGATTTTGACGGCGCGGTCCGAACAGTGATCGATGCCTCTGGGTGGGCGCGCATAACCGCGGAGTTAATGCATCATGCGCATGGCTTAAGTCCTGAGCAGGTGGAGTGGATCGTGGGTGCCAATACCCGGAGATTTTTTTCCGATAATCTACCCTGCTAGAAGAGTCCGCCGGGCATCTGGCCAAGTCCCCCGGTGACCTTTCCCATTTCCTCCTCCATCACCTTTCGTCCTTCCTCGATCGCCTGCTTGACTCCGGAGAGAACGATGTCCTCCAGGATCTCGACATCTTCTGGATCGACGATTTCCGGGGCAATCTTGATGGCACGGATATCTCCGGAACAGGTTGCCGTTACGGTCACCTTGCCTCCTGCAGCGGTTGCTTCCACTTCACGCTCTGCCAACTCGGCTTGAACTTTTTGCATTTTGCCCTGCATTTGCTGGGCTTGCTTCATCATCTTGGCAATATTCATCGGTCTATTTTAGGAAAGTTTGGCCTGCGTTGCAAACGCAAGGTCTAGTCGTTTTTGATTTCGGCTTCGAAGATTTCAAGAGCTTCCTTGATCAGTGGGTCGTTGTAAACGTCATCTTCAGCGGGTTCAGGCTGAATGTTGTTGCTCGTATTTTCCTGCACTGGGGCGGATTCTTGGGGCTGATTTTTCGGTTCATCTTCCTCAGGCATCTCAGGAGGAATGATGGTTGGGCTTACCCCTTCGCGGAACTCTATCTTTAGCTTGCGGGGTGCATTGCTCATTGAGGTAAGAAGTTCCTCGATTGGGCCCCTTGTGCGCTCCCTTAGCAGTGATTCCCTGGCGATGGTTTCCTCGGGGGAAATAGCTACTATGAAATACATACCGTCATCCTCGGCAAAAACAGCTTTTTGTGCATATTCCGCGGCGATGGGTTTATTACTGGAAAGATGGTCAAGGATGGCAGCCCATATTTGCTCACCATTGAGATTCCCTCCAGCATTCTCCATGGACGTCTGTTCTTTAGGAGTAGGAGTAGGAGTAGGTTGCTTGGTGGTTGCTATAGCAGGAGAATTTGCAGGAGCAGCAGCAGAGGCTTGTTGTGAGGAGGGCGTATTTGGAGGGGATGCCTCATCGGGTAAGCTGGAGAGGGTGCCGTCAATGGCCTCGATAATATCACTGAGGCGGGTTGATCCCAGAATCTGGATTGCCTTGATGATGCCTACCTCAAGGTGCAAACGCTTGTTGGGTGCCCATTTCATGCGACCGTCCACGATGGCCAGATGATCAATAACTGCCAGCAGTCGGTCGGTATTAACCATTGTTGCCTGAGAGCGGACCTTTTCAAGTATCTCAGGCGTTAGATCCCTCGCGGCGCCCTCGGGGTCGACCTGATATACTAACACTGCTCGCAGGTGTCCAATTAGGTCGGTCAGCAACTTGCTGAGATCCTTGCCGGATTCCGATTGCGAGTAGATTTTTTCAAGTGCGAGTACTGTTTCTCCTTTGAGTAGTGATTCGCCTAGTCCTGCGATTGTTTCCAGAGCGGTAAAACCGAAAATTTCCAAAACATCCTTTTCTCCAATTTTCTCGCCGCAGAATGCGACGAGTTGGTCGAGCATAGATTGGGCATCACGCATACCGCCTTCCGCCCCCTTTGCAATGGCTGTTGCAGCTAGCGGGTCAAGAGTAATGTTTTCCTGACTGGCAATGTGACTAAGGTGATCGCTTATGGTTCGTGTCGGTATACGGCGCAGGTCGAAACGTTGGCAGCGTGAGATGATGGTTGGGAGGATCTTTTCCGACTCAGTAGTGGCAAAGATAAACTTCACGTGGTCGGGTGGTTCCTCAAGGGTCTTGAGAAGGGCATTGAACGCGGCACTGGATAGCATGTGCACCTCGTCAATGTAGTAGATTTTATAGCGCCCGCGCGAGGGAGCGAATTTCACGTTGTCCCGTAGTTCACGAACTTGCTCCACACCATTATTGCTCGCGCCGTCTATTTCCAGCACGTCAAGGCACCTGCCTTCGGCTATTTCCTGACAGATTTCTTCTTCGGGGTCAAAGTCCGTTTTCGGGCCTCCTGGGCAGTTAAGAGCCTTGGCAAGAATACGCGCAATGGAAGTTTTGCCAGTCCCGCGTGGGCCAACAAACAGGTAAGCGTGGGCCAAGCGGTCCTGCTCAATTGCATTTTGTAGGGTTTGTACAACGTGATCCTGGCCTAAAACATGGTTAAAAGTCAGGGGGCGGTATTTTCGGGCAAAAACCTTATAACTGGTGTTCACGGGGCTAATTGTAGGACGCGATGACGGTTTGTGAATCTTTTTTCAGGTGGACATTGTCCTCTAATGACGCTTTTTGGGCAAGGATGAGTGAAAATGAAGCCATTGGAATGATTGCCGGTAACGGTATTTATCCTACGATTTTTGCCAGAGCAGCAAGAAAAGCCGGGGTGGGGCGTCTTGCTGCTGCTACTTTTCATGATGAGACTGACCCCGGGATTGAGGAACTCGTGGACTCTGTGAGCTGGATGCGGGTTGGCCAGTTATCGAAAATGATCAAATTTTTTAACAGGGAGGGTATAGATCGCGCCGTGATGGTTGGTCAGATTGCTCCGAAGAACCTTTTTGACCTGCGACCTGACATGCGCACTCTTGTTCTGCTGGGGCGACTCAAAGAACGAAACGCAGAATCTATTTTTTCCGGAATCGCCGATGAATTGGCCAAGGACGGCATCGAGTTGATTGCTGCTACAACTTACCTTGATCATCTACTTCCCGACCCCGGTCATATATGCGGTCCAGGGCCGGACAAGAGGCTTGAGGAGGAGGCGGCATTTGGTTTCAGGATAGCCAAGGAAACCAGTCGCCTTGATATTGGTCAAACGGTTGTAGTGCGTAAGGGTACTGTCCTTGCAGTCGAGGCATTTGAGGGCACTAACGCGGCCATCAGAAGAGGTGGAGAACT
>CALCSP010000730.1 GCA_937893785.1 uncultured Verrucomicrobiales bacterium | reverse complement strand
GCGTTTGTACTTATTATCTTACTATAATAGACTAAGAAGTGGTGCGCGGGGACGGGATTGAACCGCCGACCGACTGGGTGTAAACCAGTTGCTCTACCGCTGAGCTACCCGCGCAACTATTGAATAGTTAAAGAAATATGACGCTCTCGTCAACAGGTGCCTGCATCTATTACTTTTAAAAGGGTTTTTCCATTGTGAAGGGCTTCTTGCTTCACTCTGAGCCGAGAATAAATCTCGAATAAGCGATCCCGGTGTTTCCCGCTTCTCTTTACCATTGTGGGTCAAGGCATTCCGGCAGCTTGGGCATCTTGTCGAAAGTTTCACAAATAGCCTTGAAAAATAAATCATTGGTGATTAAATGCGGGCGCATCCGTGGCACGGGTGCCATAAATGCCTGTAATAAGCCCTGAATGGCCAATTTGCAGCAGCTTCCGTGCCTTGTGTTATGCATGGAAACACGAATGATAAAGTCCGTTTCAGACTCTCTGGTTTTTGAAGGGCTAGGCCCTATGCCCATTATGGGTAAGGTGTCTTTGTTTGCTGAGCCGTTTGCCGACGGTGGTATGTTGGGGTGGTTTACCAATTCTGTTGTCGTTGCCTCATTTATTGCCCTTTTGATTCTTTGGGCTGCCCGCAAGGCCACGAAGAATGCGCAGAGGGTGCCGACCGGTTTTCAGAACTTCTTTGAGTTCCTGATCGAGTTTCTCTATTCTCAGGTTGAAAATATAGTTGGGAAGAAACTGGCTCCAAAGTGTTTTCCGCTTCTAGCTACTATTTTTGTTTATGTTGCTCTTTCGAACTGGTTTGGCCTTTTGCCCGGAATCGGCACAGTTGGCTTCAGCAGTGAGCCGACAACGGCATTAACCCTGCCCAACACTTTAGAAAACAAAGATATTCACGTTACGCCATTGCTACGTCCGCCGACAGCTGACTTGAACCTGACCCTCGGCATGGCTCTTGTATTCATGATGGTTTGGTCTTATCTGACCATTCGTGAGGTCGGTGTCTGGGGTTTCCTCGTCCATACGTTCGGTCCGAAGGGCGACCTCTCTGTTTGGATGCGTCGGCTTATTTTCCCGGTTTTTCTTTTTGTAGGAGTGATCGAGATGATTTCAATTGCGTTGCGGCCGGTCTCTCTCTCTCTGCGGCTTTTTGGCAATATTTTTGCGGGAGAAAATCTCCTGCACACGATGAGCACCATTGCTGATGCATACAACCTGCCTGCATTCGTGACCTTCATCGCCAGCGTCTTAGCCCCACTTCCGATTTTCTTTCTGGAGTTGCTCGTTGGTGGACTGCAGGCAGTCGTTTTTTCGCTTTTATGTGCTGTTTATATTCAACTTTCCACTACGCACGATGAGGAGGCAGGGCATTAAAATAACAATCTTGCTGTTGCGACCATGCATGTCAGTGGGCAGCAGTAAAACAAAGTAAAAAACAACGATATAGAAAAGGAACCTTATTATGACATTAGATTTTATTTATTTATTGGCAGAACTTCATGGAAACCTCAGTTTTGGTGTTGCTGCAGCCGGAGCA
Source organism: uncultured Verrucomicrobiales bacterium (assembly GCA_937893785.1). GTDB lineage: Bacteria > Verrucomicrobiota > Verrucomicrobiia > Verrucomicrobiales > DEV007 > CACIUL01. The sequence continues at coordinate 8,304 of CALCSP010000730.1, read as the reverse complement.
GGTATTGGCATTGGCCTTGTAGGTGTTGGCGCCGCACAGGCGGTCGGGCGTAATCCCGGTGCTTTTGGCTCGGTGCTTACCATTTCCCTGATTTGTATGGCGCTGGCTGAGGCGATCGCGATTTTCGGCCTTGTTATCGTGCTTACCAAAGCTGATATCGTCAAGCAAGGAGGCGAAGAGGGTGAAGCTCAACAGGAAGAGGTTCAGACCCAGTAATCAGCCGTCCATAATAATTCATTCGGACATCTGCCGGTAGACATACTGGCAGATGTCCGAAACTCACAAAAGCAATAGAAACGCAAACAACTGAAGCCATGGATTTTGTGACCAGCCTGATTGGAGAAATGCCACCCCTTCTGGCTGCTGCTTCGGGAGCATCCGAAGGCGGTATCCTTGAAAAGTTCGGAGTCAACTGGGCGAAGTTCCTCGCACAGGTATTACTGTTTCTGATCGTCTACATTATCCTTTCTAAATTTGCCTTTAAACCGATCTTGGCGATTTTGGAGGAGCGTAGGAAGCGTATTGCTGAGAGTGAAGAGAACCTGAAAAGAATTGCTGCTGAGCTTGAGGAAGCTGACCTCAAGAAGGGAGAGATCATCAGTGAAGCCAATACCAGAGCAGAGCGTTTGGTTACGGAGGCACGTGAGAGTGCTGATGCGTTGTCTGATAAGAAGCGCGAAGAGGCAACGAATGAGGCTGCCCAGATTATTTCCAAGGCTCGTGAAGCCGGTGAGCTAGAAAAGAGTCAAGCAATGGCGGAACTGAAGCGGGACTTTGGTCGCCTTGTCGTTGATACCACCGGCAAAGTGACAGGGAAGGTGCTCAACGATGAAGATCAGGAAAAAATTAACAGCGAAATTTCCGCGCAGATATCGGTTTAAAAATAAGGCCCTAATTGCGCTTTCCAATTAACCCAAAGATAACCCAGTGAAGATTTCCAAGGATGCCGCCCGTGCTGCTCGTCAGCTGCTCCGCCTCAGCCATAAAGATGGCAGGCTGGATGGTGACCTCATCAAGGAAATTACTTCTAGGATTTCCGCGGCAAAACCCCGGGATTATCTGGCAATGCTACAGGAATACTCGAGACTTTTGCGCCTTGAGGTTGAAAAACTCGAGGCGCTTGTTGAGAGTGCCATCGAGCTTGGGGCACAGGCAGGTAATGATCTTGTCAACGATCTGCGAGCCAAGTATGGCGAAGAGCTAAAAGCGGAGTTTAAGGTTAACCCCGAATTGCTCGGTGGAATGCGAGTTAAGGTGGGCAGTGACGTGTGGGATGGAAGCGTTCGTGCGCGATTGAATGCATTAAAAAATAAGCTATAAAAAATTTAGGAAATAAAACCCAAACAGGGACCCGCTATGAGTAATATCCTCCAAGAACTGGAATCTGAAATTGCCGGATTAAAGACGGCTGTCACAAAATCTAATGTCGGAGTCGTTCGTGAGATCGGTGATGGTGTTGCCAAGGTCGAGGGATTAAGCGATGTGATGCTTAACGAGATGATCGAGTTTCCCGGAGGGCTCCACGGATTGGCACTCAACCTTGAAGAGACCGAGGTGGGTTGCATTCTTCTTGGTGAAGGGCTGGACATCAAGGAAGGTGATGAAGTTAAAACAACTGGCAAACTCCTTCAGGTGCCGGTTGGCAAGGAGCTGCTGGGTCGCGTAGTGAATGCCCTTGGCCAACCTCTGGACGGCAAGGGGGACATTGCTTCTACCGTCAGCTATCCTGTTGAGAAAATTGCTCCCGGGATTATTCCCCGCAAATCGGTTAGCCAGCCTCTCCAGACCGGCATTCTCGCCGTGGACGCGATGATTCCGATTGGGCGCGGTCAGCGGGAATTGATTATTGGTGACCGTTCCACAGGAAAAACCACTATCGCTGTGGACACGATTATTTCCCAGGCCAAGCAAAACAAGCTTGCTGAAGAGGGCAAGTTACCGGACCACCGCCCAGTTTACTCTATCTATGTGGCTATTGGGCAAAAGCAGTCAAATATTGCACGTATCATCAGTACTCTCGAAGAGGCTGGTGCGCTTGATTCCACCATCATCGTTGCTGCTTCTGCTTCCGATTCTGCTACGAACCAATTTTTGGCCGCTTACGCCGGTGCAGCTATGGGTGAGTGGTTCATGGATAATGGAATGGATGCGTTGATTGTGTTTGATGACCTATCAAAGCACGCTGTTGCCTATCGGCAGGTATCCCTTGTCCTACGACGTCCGTCAGGCCGTGAGGCCTATCCGGGTGATGTGTTTTATCTGCACAGTCGCCTGCTTGAGCGCTCGGCCAGACTTAATGAGAACAACGGTGATGGATCGTTAACGGCTTTGCCTATCATTGAGACGCAGGCTGGAGACGTGTCGGCTTATATCCCAACTAATGTGATCTCCATTACCGACGGGCAGATTTTCCTCGAGACAGACCTTTTCTACCAAGGTATTCGCCCGGCGATTTCTGTTGGACTTTCTGTTTCTAGGGTTGGTTCTGCTGCGCAGACCAAGGCCATCAAGAAGGTTTCCGGAACTACCAAGCTTGACCTTGCCCAGTTTCGGGAGAAACAGGCATTCGCGCAGTTTGGTTCGGACCTTGATGATGATACAAAGGCTCAACTGGAACGTGGACAGAGAATTGTTGAGCTTTTTAAGCAGAATCAATATTCACCGCAGGCTCTTGAGATTCAGGTTGCGACCCTCTTCGCGATGCAGAATGGCTACGTGGATGATGTTCCGGTCGATAAGGTTAAGGATTTCCAGGCCAAGATGGAAGAGTTTCTAACTACCCGGAAAGAGGCTGTGATGGCGAAGATTCGAGAGCAGCAAGCACTCTCCGACGAGATTGTTGATGAGCTCAAGTCCGCGATTGAGGATTTTAAATCAACATATAACGCTTAGCCGCAATTCCTGACTTTTTTATTATCACTTTCCTGAACCGTGGCCAATACCAGAGACATCCGCCGACGTATCAAGTCGGTTAAAAGTACCAAGCAGATCACCAAGGCGATGGAACTGGTTGCAGCCTCCAAGATGAAGAAGGCTCAGAACCAGGCGCTAGCCGGTCGCGACTACGCGCAGGTGATCAACCGTGTACTGGTTAACCTTACGGATGTTTCTGAACCTGAGTCTCACCCGTTGCTTGAGGTTCGTGAAGGTGACCGTGAGTTGGTCGTGGTGATTTCCACCGACAAGGGTTTGTGTGGGGGCCTAAATACCAACCTGATGCGTGCTGTTAGCGACGCAAGTAAGGAGGAAAGTTCATACGTAACTGTTGGCAGAAAGGGTCGCGGGACGCTGGCTCGAGGCAAGAAGGACCTGCTTGCTGATTTTCCGGTTAAGGATCCTGTTTCATTCAGTGAGGTAAAGCCGATTGCCAAGTTCATCACTGAGAAGTTTGAGTCGGGTGAATATGATCGCGTCAAAGTGGCTTTCACCAATTTCATCAACACGATGCGCCAGGAGCCTTATGTTGCTACGCTTCTGCCGATTAAAGCAGTACAACTGACCGGGAAGCGTGAATATGAGGGCATGGAGTCTGAGGATGATATGTCAGAGGTGTATGTGCCTTCCACAAGAAGTGCCGTTTACACTTATGAGCCCGGTGCAAGTGCAGTTCTTGATAAAATCCTTCCTCATTATCTTAATTACCAGCTTTATCAAATGGTTCTCGAAGCACGCGCATCCGAGCATTCTGCTCGGATGGTAGCCATGAAGAGCGCCACCGACAATGCCGATGGCATGATCAAGGATCTTACCCTTGAATACAACAAGGTGCGGCAAGCCGCTATTACCGGTGAACTGTTGGAAATCACCACTGCCCAGATGGCCCTTGAGTAATTGCCTGACTGTCACTAATCACACAATCATCAACACAGAACCTCTTTACTTAACAGAACCTCTTTTCAAATGAGTGATAACATAGGAACTATCGTCCAAGTCATCGGGCCGGTCATTGATGCAGACTTTTCAAAAGCTGAAAGTCTTCCCAAAATTTACAATGCTCTGGAAATTGAATACGAGGTTTACGGCAAGCCGACAAAACTCGTCCTTGAAGTACAGCAGCACCTTGGTGATGGCTGGGTGCGTGCCGTGGCCATGTCTTCTTCAGAAGGTCTCAGGCGCGGTATGGAGATCAAGGATACCGGAGATCCGATTTCTGTTCCTGTTGGCGAAGAGGTTCTAGGTCGTATCTTTAACGTGACAGGTGATCCGGTCGATGAGCGGGGAGATGTAAAAACAGAAAAGCGTTACCCAATTCACCGACAGGCTCCGCCATTGACCGAGCAGGATACATCGGCCACCATCTTGGAGACTGGAATTAAGGTGATTGATCTTATTTGCCCCTTTACCAAGGGGGGTAAGGTTGGCGCTTTCGGGGGTGCTGGTGTCGGCAAGACGGTGGTGATCATGGAATTGATCAACAACATTGCCAAAAACCACGGCGGATATTCACTCTTTGCCGGGGTAGGGGAACGCACCCGTGAGGGCAATGATCTTTACTGGGAGATGTCGGAAGCCGGGGTTATTAATCAGGATAATCTTGCTGAGTCCAAGGTGGCATTGGTTTACGGCCAAATGAACGAGCCGCCGGGAGCGCGTCTGCGTGTTGCGCTTTCCGCACTGTCCATGGCAGAATTCTTCCGTGATGAACAAAATCAGGACGTCCTTCTTTTTGTGGACAATGTATTCCGCTTTTCGCAGGCAGGCTCTGAGGTTTCCGCGCTGCTGGGTCGCACGCCTTCTGCGGTGGGTTACCAGCCAACCTTGTCCTCGGAAATGGCGCAGCTACAGGAGCGCATTACTTCCACGACCAAGGGTTCGATTACTTCTTTCCAGGCAGTTTATGTTCCGGCAGATGACCTTACCGACCCCGCGCCGGCGAACTGTTTTGCTCACCTGGATTCTACAGTGGTTCTTGAGCGCTCACTTGCTGAGCTTGGTATTTATCCGGCAGTGGATCCGCTTGCCTCGACTTCAAATGCCCTCGCTCCTGACGTCGTTGGTGAGGAGCACTACGAGGTGGCCCGAGGAGTCCAGAACGTTCTCCAGAAATACAAGGACTTGCAGGACATCATTGCCATCCTTGGAATGGATGAACTCAGTCCCGATGACAAATTGACGGTTTTCCGTGCCCGCAAGATTCAGAAATTCCTTTCTCAGCCCTTTAGTGTGGCTGAGGTCTTTACCGGCACCCCAGGGGTATATGTTCCCGTTGAGGAAACGGTTCAGGGCTTCAAGGAGATCCTTGAAGGAAAGCATGACGATGTGTCTGAGGATAGCTTCTATATGAAAGCCGGTATCGACTCGATTGATAAGGCTTAAAGGGTAGATAGCCATACAATCCTATTTTTTCCCATGTCACTTCAACTTGAAATTGTTACTCCTGAAAAGAAGGTTTTTTCAGATGAGGTGGACTCAATTGTTATTCCCGGTTTGGAGGGTGAATTCAATGTGTTGACTTCTCACACTCCTCTTGTGACTATCATCAAGCCGGGTGAGCTGACCTACACCAAGGCCAATGAGACCGAGCGTCTGGCTATTGGCGAGGGGTTTATTGAGACTTCTGAGAACAATGTCTGTGTTGTCGTTGATGTGGCCCTTGGTGAATCAGAAATTGATGAGAACGCAGTTGAGGAGGCACTCAAGCGTGCGGAGAATGCGCTTGCCGACACCTCTGAGGACGACGAGAATTTTGCAGCATTACAGGCTGTGATTGCCAAGTCACTTGCCCAGCTGGAGTTCAAGCGCCGTCGTCGTTCCTAGCTGACTGCTTGGATACCCTTCATTTCCATGAAACGGTGATCCGTTTACCGGATGTTCTCTGCGGCTAAAATTTGATTTTACAACGGGAATGCTTGCCGGATTTTTATCGAGATAATGAGAACCCGGATCATGATGAATTACTGTCGTATTACTGTCCTTGCCCTGTGGAGTTGTTGTCTTTTGGTTCTGCCTGATGGTTTTGCTAAAGAGGCGGAAACGACCAGTATATGGAAGGTAACCTCCGAGGATGAATCAGGCACAGTGTTTCTTGCTGGTTCTATCCACATGTTGAGTGAGGAAGATCACCCCCTTCCAGTGCTCTTTGAGCAGGCGTATAATTCGAGTGACGAATTAGTGCTTGAAATAGCATCAGCCGATGACCCGGCGGCGGAGGCAAAAGCTCTCAGAATGGGTATGTATGGCAAGCAGGGCCAAATCAGTGATGACCTTACGCCCGCTACATACAAGAAATTGCGTCAATTTCTCACCGATACCGGACTACCTGCCGATGCGATGGACAAATTCCGTCCATGGATGGCTGGAATGACCCTTTCCATTACGGAGATGATGAAACTTGGAGCACGACCAGATCTAGGCGTGGACAATTTTTTTGAAAGCAAGGCAATCATGGACTCAAAACCAGTAAGAGGACTTGAAACCGTGGATTTTCAGCTTGGGATTTTTGCTGACTTGGACAAGAACATGCAGGAGCAAATGCTCTTGAATACACTGAGTGAAATTGCCAGCATGGAGGAAGATTTTCCGAAGATGGTGGGAGCTTGGCGTCGTGGTGACGAAAAGGCACTCGGCGCAATCATCCTTGAGTCGCTGAAAACATTTCCCGAATTGCGCAAGGACTTACTGGATCGCAGGAATCAACGTTGGGTGAAACAGGTTAGTGCTTTTATCAAGGAGGAGAAGACATTTATGGTGGTTGTTGGTGCGGGGCATATGGTTGGGAAAAAGGGGTTGCTGCAGCTTTTTAAACGCAAAGGCTTGCGGGTAGAAAGATGGCATGGTCAGAAACCCAAAAAGGCAGAGAAGAAGAGGTTTATACCGGTTGGATTACCTCATGGTATTTCCATGCTTTCCTGTGACTGAGACCTTACAGTCTAAGACAGGCATGGTATGGCTGGGAGTTTCACATACAGGCATCCCCTGATATAGAAGCGTCAGACTATTTTGTGGTTCCGCCCGCTTTTTTCCAGGCGATTATCCCCCCGTCCAGGTGGTAGACTGACTTGAATCCAAGTTTCTTCATGAGGTCAAAGGCCGAAGAACTGCGTCCTCCCGAACGGCAATGGATAAGGTAAACCTTTTCTTTATCCAACTTGCTTAGGGATGCCTTAAAATCATCACCAAGGTAATCTATCAGCAGAGAATCCTGAATATGGGAACCGGCATGCTCCTCAGGAGTTCGGATATCTAGGATTACCATACTTTTTTTTGCTTTCTTAAAATCGGAAACCAATTGTTTGGCTTTTGCCGCACTGATATTGTAATGCCCAGCTTTGTGTGTTGCAGGATATGGCTGGGAATGGGCGAGCGTCATTGCCATAAGAGATAGCCAAGCAATTATTGATTTCATTGCTCCTAAGATACCTGTCCTTACTTGAAGTGCACGTTTTGCTTTATCTTTACAGGTCTATCTAATCGGGTAAGTTGTTTTGCTGAGCGCTTACAATTCCCTCACCATGCCGCTCAAAATAAAAGGTTTCAGTGTCACGGCCCTTGCTTTCTGGGGTTTTTTGTCCTGCACTGTTTTGATTCCAGTGCAAGCTTGGTCTGCGCGTGTGGCAGATACTAAGTTCAGTATCGATCGCGGTTTTTTTGATTCGCCATTTGTCCTTGAAATCAGTACTAGAACCCCGGGTGCAAGGATTCGGTTCACTACTGATGGTAGTGAGCCCTCACTGACTAATGGCGATGATTATAATAATCCTCTGATCATCAACACCACCACGGTTTTGCGTGCAGCGGCTTTCAAGGAAGGGTTTGAGCCTACGAATGTGGACACTCATACCTATCTGTTTCTTCACGATGTTATTCGTCAGACAGGTGATGGCTTACCGGTTAGTTGGGGGGAACTGGGTAATTTTGACACAGCTCCAGGAAACCTTCCTGCCGGACCTTACAAAGCTGACTATGCGATGGATCCGGATGTGGTCGATGATCCGCGGTATGCTTCTAGCATAGTCAGTGATCTACGATCAATCCCTTCGCTTCTACTTACGCTGCATCCCGAAGATTTATTTTCCACTCAACCTCTGACTGTTGATGATTCTGGTGCAGTGGTGGAGACTCGTGGTATTTACCCGATCGGCAAAGGATTCGAGCGGGCCTGTTCAGCCGAGTTTGTTCTGCCAGAAGGTACAACGGGCTTCCAAATTAATTGTTCAGTGGAAGTGCAAGGAGCAACCAGCACTGACCGTTGGAAGACGGATAAGCTCTCCATGCGTTTGAAATTTAAGACACCATACGGGCCAAGGGAACTCAGCTTTCCATTATTTGGGGACGATGCAACGGACAGTATCAATACCGTGATTC
>CALCSP010000729.1 GCA_937893785.1 uncultured Verrucomicrobiales bacterium | reverse complement strand
CGAACCGGTATAAGGTAAAGGCGCTCGCTTGGCACGGTCATCTTAATGACGGATCCGTCCTTGGGGTTTTGCCAGTGGAAGGAGTCGGAAAAACGGTAGCGCACACCGTGTACGGGGATCTTTCCGCCGGTGAGAAATAGTCCGTCATCTTCGACGCCCTCAAAGACGTTTTCAGCATGCAATGGAACAAAGGATTCCGTGGAAGGTTGTTTGGCGATACTATCGGGAACCGCCTGAGGGCTGGTGGATAGATTGTTAAGGACGGCAAAGAAAACACCGGTGGCGGCTATCAGGATAGCAGCGGCAACGGCAAGGGGCCTGAGGATTCGAAAAGATGTAACCTTAACCGCGATATCTTCAGGTGAACTGCTTTGCGAAGCCGTGTCAAAAATTTCAAGAATTCTCGACTGCAGTGGTTGAGGAAGTTCTGCGGGGGTGAACTCACGCAGTTCTGACTCAAAGTTTTCGTTTTTCGGGTCCATTTTTTATTAAAGCGTCATTCAGAGGGATTTTGGTTTAAGAATCTTTCGCAATGCCTCAATCGCGTAACGATAACGGGATGCTGCCGTATTTGCAGGGATGTGCAGGGAATCGGCAATTTGTGCAAACGTCAGTTCTCCCCATATCTTGAGCGTCAGAACTTCACGAAAGTTGTCGGGAAGTTGTTCGATGGCCTGTTGCAGTTCTGCAGCTTTTTCTTTTTGTTCAAGGTTCCCAGTGCCAAACCATTCTACTGCGCAATCATCGTCGGAAATAAGGTATTCTGAGGCCTGTTCACGGCGCGTGCGTCTGGTATTTTTCCTGGCCATATCAATGGCTGCGTTGCGCAAGGCCTTATAGGCAAGTGGCAGTGCAGGGGGAGACCATTGCTCGGTTTTGCTAGGGGCATAGGATTTCCAGAGGCGCAGCATTGTTTCCTGGAGGACGTCCTGAGCATCTGCCTCACTATGAGTTTGGGTGCGTGCATAGAGCAACAATCTGGTTCCGTTTTTCCGGAACCAATCTTTCCATGCAATTGAAAGGTCATCGTTCATCACTTTCTTTCCATGTTTAAAAACTCAGAAGCTATGGGTATTCTTCCATGCAGTGAACTTGTCGCAAGGAGTGAGTTTCATTTGGAGCTATTGTTGACTTGGTCGATGCAGCCACTAGCATTGCATGACCGACTGCAATAAAAACTAATGATTGAACCGACTCTCCTTGTTTTGGCTGCTGGAATGGGCAGTCGCTATGGCGGCCTTAAACAGATGGACGCGATGGGCCCAAACGGTGAGACGGTGATGGATTATGCCGTTTTTGATGCCATTCGTGCCGGATTTGGCAAGGTTGTCTTTGTCATTCGCAGGGATTTTGAGGAGGTTTTCAGGGAACAGGTGGGCAAACGCTTTGCTGACAGGATTGCTGTTGATTATGCTTTTCAGTCCATTGATGATCTGCCCGAGGGTTTTGTCGTTCCTGAAGGACGGGAAAAGCCATGGGGAACCGGGCATGCTATCCTTATGGCATCCGGTGTTATCAATGAACCTTTTGCCGTGATTAATGCCGATGATTTTTACGGCAGGCAGTCTTACGAGCAAATGGCGGGTTTTCTTGCCGATAGTCTCAATCAGCTTAAACCATCGCCTTTCTGTATGGTGGGGTTTGCCTTGCGCAATACCCTCTCGGAGTTTGGTACCGTTTCCCGAGGTGTGTGTGAGATGACCAATGACGGCATGTTAAAATCAGTCACGGAACTGACCAAGATCGAAAAGATGGATGACGGCGCGCGTCATGTTGAGGCTGACGGTTTGCAGATCTCCTTAACCGGTGATGAGGTGGTATCCATGAATATGTGGGGATTTACCCCTGACGTTTTCGGTCATCTTGAAAAGCTCTTCCGAGAGTTCCTTAGTGAAGAGGGCTGCGAGATGCGCTCGGAGTTTTATATTCCTTTTGCAGTGGATGACATGATTAAGGAGGGGGTGGCTACAGTTCAGGTACTGAAAAGTGCAGGAGCATGGTTTGGAGTGACTTATAAGGAAGATCGTGACCATGTGGTGAGAGCAATTGCGACATTGATAGAAAATAGGGAATATCCGAGTTGCCTCTTCTCATAAAGAGAATTGGAGCACTCGTTGCCTCTCTAAATGATCTCTGGGAGGGGCTTTTGGTCGGTAAGTGCCAATAAATAGGAAATTTTATATATCCTTAATATACTCTGTATCAAATGGTTGCATTTATATTGGGTGTTTGTGGCTATGATTTTTTGTTAAATTATAGAAACCATAAAAAAATCTTGCCTTTGTCTATAAAAACTATAATTTATGTATCAACCACAGGTGCGAGGAGACCCACAAACAAACACAGAAGCACCAGAAAATGAACACAAACATAACAAACCGAGCTTTCACATTGCTCGAAGCCATGATCGGAATTGCTGTATTATCAGCAGTAGTGATCATTTCCTTCTCCGGTGTCACGGAGATGAGAACGTCCGTTAAGTCTAAGAAACTTAAGCAGGATGTTGCCGTCGTGAACAGTGCCGTACGTATGTACCTCACACATGGCGGCGATATTGGAACCGTCGCTTCTCCGCAGGCGATTATCAATAAACTCAAAACTGTTCCGACGGGGGACAGTTACAAGCAAATCTCCGGATTGAGAGAATCCATGGTCGATTCGCGCTTAGAGGTTGTCATGCAGACTGAAGAAGCTGCGGCAACCAATGCGCCTCGTGCCTTGTGGGATGCCAGCAAGATGAGGTTTGTTGTCGCACAGGGAGGCGAACGGGGTATCGCAGAGTTTCGCTTTAAAGAGGATATGGTTGTCGAGGAGCCGGTGGCCGAAAATCGTGAGGTGTCTTTGAAGCTAGCCAAGAACAGCACATGGGTATGGGATTATCATGATTCCAGTAATGGTCTTCCCGAGCGGTTTGGTCCAGCCAGTGTTAACCCTGCAATTCCCGGGGATTATCAATCTCCAAAGGGAGATCCGGGACCACTGGCATTGAATCCTCCTTCATTTTCAGTTGCTGGAGGGGTGTATGAACTTGCTGAATTTGAAAATCTTCAGGTCCGTCTAACGAATCCCAACCCTTCAGGTTCCTCGCAGGTTTTTTATTCCACGGATGGCAGCAATTGGCATGCTTACTCAGGTCAGAGCTTTAACCTGAATCCTGGAGATTCCGTTCAGGCATTTTCTGCCTCATTGGATCATTATCTCTGGGCTGACAGTCGGGTTGAATCGAATAATTACAGTGCAACCCCTGTACAACTGGTCATTGCAGCGGCTTCCCCGGGATACCGGGTTACTTATCCTGAAGTTGGAGGTTTGATGGTTACAGGAGACTCGGTTGTTCAAACCAATGATAACTCGATCCCCGTTGATCTAGTCAATTCCGAAGAGATTCCCAACCGCTATCAGAACTCTGATTCATTCAATGTCATTTGGTCTTATGACGGCTCAGATCCTCTGGTTTCCTCAACAGGTGCAAGCCAAACATTCAGTAATGGTTACCCTGGTAGCAGTGTTGATTTCTCTCTCGACAAGTGGGCGGAGAGAGATTCCCTGCCAGTTAGGATTGTTGCCAAGTCCTTGAATAAAGATGCTCTTCTTGATTCTGCAGAGGTTCTCTCAACCGTAGAGATAAATCGTATCGAGCTGAGTAAGCCTTCAAGCGATGTGGTTGAAGATGGGAACTATGCGCCAAGCCAGCAGATCTCACTGATGCCGGAAGAATTGTCCGGTAACTTACCCGAAGGATGGAGGATATACTACACGACGGATGGCACGGATCCTGGTTATGATGCGACCGGAGAGCCTGCCCACGGAACACTTTATACGGGAGCATTTGATCTGTTCTCAGGTGCTAGTGCTCGTGCAGAAATCAGCGCCAGAGTTTATGGACCGAGTGGTTATGCTCATTGGTTTAATCCAAGTGCTCCCTATACCATTAGTCTTTCCAAGTGGCAGGTTCCAAACTGGGATGGTTACATAGGAGGGAATTTCCGCAAGAATACCCATACTTCCTTCCAGAATATCAAACAGCAACTTCCGGTTGGTCCCATTTCCATGGAATTTAATCCGGGAGCAGGACTCGATTCATGGGGTAATAGCATTGCTTTACAATCGGATGGCAAGTCGATTGTAGGAGGTGCTTTTACCACAGTTGATGGTGTGTCGCGCAACCGTATTGCTCGCTTCAATGCTGATGGTTCCCTTGATGGATCGTTTGACCCGGGGCTTGGCTTTGATGATGAGGTTCTTGCGGTTGCCATTCAACCGGATGGCAAGGTTTTAGTGGGGGGCAAATTTAAGAAATTCAATAACGTTTGGCGCAAAGGATTGGCAAGGCTTAATACTGACGGCAGCCTGGACTGGAGTTTCAATGTGGGTCAAGCAGTTCATAGTGATGAGGCTGGCTGGGTTCATGCCATCATTTTACAGGATCAGCGTGCCTTGAGCGGTGGCAGTGGAGGTGTTTCGCAGGTTAATGATTATAAGGTGATAATCTGCGGTTGTTTTTCACGTTATAACTACAAGCCAGCCTACAGCATTGCTCGTCTCGACATGAATGGTCGATATGACCGCACCTTTTACACTAGGAGAGGTGTTGCTGGTTTCGTTCACTCTGCAGCTGTGCAGGAGGATGGTAAGCTGGTTATTGCCGGCACTTTCTCAAGGTTTGACGGAGTTGCCCGTCGCAATATAGCCCGTGTTCTTGGTAACGGGAGGAACGACGCGAGCTTTGATCCAGGTTTAGGCACGGATGATGAGATCAAGACCGTTGAGCTATTTGCTGATGGTAAAATCTTTATTGGCGGCCTTTTTGACCGTGTGAATAACAAGCCTCGCAAAGGTGTTGCGAGGCTGAATGTTGATGGTTCGCTGGATAGCTCGTTTAACTTGGATGCTAAGCATGGGGTTCATTCTTGGGAGGTCTATTCATCATCCATCGATGAGGATGGAAGAATTCTTGTCGGCGGAAAATTACGATCAGTTGCCTCTAATGCGATGGTGAGTTCACCATTCCTGCGCCTTCATAATGATGGCGCTATCGATCTAAGTTACCAAACTGAGGATTTGGCTGATAATGCTTCCGTGAACGCCATCGCGACCCGAAAGGATGGAAGTGCGCTCCTT